>CAMAWQ010000029.1 GCA_945862005.1 Hylemonella gracilis
GATTTTGATCGTTTTCAGTTGCCTACGGCTTTGGTTCCGCACAAGTCCAAATTGTTTGGACTGACCATTCAGCCCGACCGATTGAGCGAAATTCGGCACGAACGCCGCCCTAATTCACGTTACGCCGCACTAGAAAACTGCCGCAATGAGGTGGCCGCTGCTGAATCCATGATGCGCCGCTCGGGCATTCGGTGGTTGTCCACCACCCCCAAATCTATTTAAGAGATTGCCACCACTATCCTGCAAGAAATTCGACCCGAACGATTGAGTTATTGAGCTTGAGTGTCTGAACATGCCGCAACCCTTGCACCGTGGCTTATGGGTGGCCCTTATTCTGGCCCTGCATGTCCTGGGCTTGTGGGCTTTTCAAACCGGCTTGGCGGGGCGTGTGGTGGAGCAGATAACGCCCGTCATGCTCATTGCAGCCCAAGTGCCCTCAGCATCTCCTGAAAAATCAAGCCTTCCCGTTCCTAAGTCTTTAACGCCGACACCTGAAGATCGAACGCTATCTAAAGCCTTTGCAGACTCTCCCGCCCCGCCAAAACCACTAACTACCCCATCACTTGCACTTGGATCGCCGTCTTTACTGGCAACGCCTCCCAGTGAAGCGGTGTCTAACTTCACGGCACCTCAAGCAGCGGCTGCCCCTGCCAGCGCTATGGTCAATGCAACAAATACTGCACCCAATACATCGCTTAACACAGGACAACCCAGTGTCGCCCCAAGCGCGCCCGCGCTCAAAATTGACCTCCCCTCATCGGATGCGGCCTACCTGAACAATCCCAAACCGCCCTACCCAGCTTTAAGTAGGCGTCTGGGCGAGCAGGGCAAGGTGGTGATTCGGGTGTTGATAGGCGCAGACGGCAAGCCGCAGCAAGCCCTTGTGCACAGCTCCAGTGGTTTTGACCGGCTGGATCAGGTGGGTTTGCAAACCGTGCTGAAGTGGCAGTTTGAGCCTGGCAAACGGGGCGGCGTTCCGGAAGCCATGTGGTTCAATGTGCCCCTGATTTTCAAAATGGATTAACGGCTTAACGTTAACGGTTTAACTATGGACAACTCGCAAGGCTTGGTAAGTTTGTGGACGCAGGGGGACAACGTCACGCGCTTTGTGGCGCTGGTGCTGTTGGTCATGTCTTTGGCCTCTTGGTCCATCATCTTGCTCAAATCTCTAGAGTTGTGGCGCTTGAAGCGTTACGCCGCCGAACTGTCAGGGTTTTGGCACAACAACTCTCTGGATCTTGGTGCTCAGGCACTCGCACCCTCTGAGGACAACCCTTTCAAATCTCTGGTTCTGGTGGGGCAAGACGCCCTAAATCACCACGAGCAAGCCCAGCACCGACCAGCCCTTCAACAACAAAACCATCCACACCTGCATTATCAGCTCGATTTAAGCGACTGGGTCACCCGCTGCCTAAAGGCCCAACTGGACGCTACCCATGCACACATGCAGTCGGGTCTGTCTTGGTTGGCTTCAGTGGGTTCCACAGCGCCGTTTGTGGGTTTGTTTGGAACTGTTTGGGGTATTTACCACGCGCTCATCAGCATTGGTTCAGCAGGTCTTGCCACCATAGACAAAGTAGCAGGCCCCGTGGGTGAAGCCCTCATCATGACGGCACTTGGCTTGGCGGTGGCCATTCCTGCCGTGCTGGGCTACAACGCCTTGATTCGCGGTAACAAATCGGTCCACATCGCCCTCAACGGTTTTGCCCACGAGCTGCATGCATTTTTAATCACAGGCGCTCGGCTTCAACGCCAGACCCGCCGCTAAAGCGCCATGGCTTTTGGCACTCAAGACGACACCGACGAGGTGATGAACGAAATCAACATGACACCCTTGGTGGACGTTATGTTGGTGCTGTTGATTATTTTCATCATCACCGTCCCTATCATGAAGCACTCCGTGGAGGTGGAACTGCCTCAAGCCACCAACCAACGCGAAAACCTCAAACCCGAAACGGTGCGGCTTTCAGTGGATGCTGGGGGTACCTATTTTGTAAACGGCCAAGCCATTCAAGATGCCGCTTTAGAACCCATGTTGTTGGCCGAAGCGCAAAAGCAACCTCAGCCTAACTTGCACATTCAAGGTGACAAGTCGGTGCGTTATGAGCGGGTGGCCCAAGCCATGGCCGCAGCCCAAAGGGCCGGGCTCAAGCACATTGGGTTTATTACAGACCCCGCCCAATAAGCCGAGTCCATAGGAGGCTTACAGGCTCGGATTAAAGGCCGATAGCAGCCAACCCGGCGCGGGCAATCTGCACGTCTTCTGCGGATTTAACGCCGCTCACACCCACCGCGCCTAAGCATTGGCCGTCTTTCATGATTGGCACGCCGCCTTCCAGCATGCCTTCTAGCGTGGGGGCGCTCAAGAACGAAAACCGGCCGCCATTGATCACGTCTTCGTACATCTTGCTTTCGCGGCGACCCAAGGCTGAAGTACGTGCTTTGGCGGGTGCAATTTGCGCCGAAATGGGGGCTGCACCATCCAGCCGCTGTAACCAGAGCACGTGACCCCCATCATCCACGATGGAAATACTCACCGCCCAATGGTTTTTTAGGGCTTCCGCCTCGGCAGCAGCAGCTATGAGCTTGATATCGGCCAGTTGGAGCACGGTTTTTTGAATCATAAGAATCTCCTGTTTTTGAAGTTGAGGTTAGACAAATAAGGATAGCTTGTAACGTGATGGTTTCGTTTGCAGGTTCATGCACCTACATAAAGACCTACAAAACGTGGCATTTTTAAGCTTATTTTGTGGGTGGACCACTTGAACCTCCCTAGAATGTGACCATTTACAGCATTCATCTCAGGAGGCTCATCACATGTTTGAACAAACTTCAACTTACAACGCATCGGGCGCAGTGCTGCTTTCGCCAGCCGAGCGCAACAAAGTGCTTCGCAACACCTACTGGTTGCTTGCCCTGAGCATGCTGCCTACCGTGCTGGGTGCTTGGGTGGGCGTTGCTACTGGCATTACCCAAGCCTTGAACGGCATTTTGGGTATTGTGGTGTTCTTAGCCGGTGCTTTTGGCTTCATTTACGCGATTGAAAAGAACAAAAACTCTGCTGCAGGCGTACCGATCTTGCTGGCTTTTACCTTCTTTATGGGACTCATGCTCTCGCGCCTGATTGCCATGGTGCTGGGTTTCAGCAACGGCGCTGAGCTGGTGATGACTGCATTTGGCGGCACCGCTGGTGTGTTTTTTGTCATGGCCAGTTTGGCTTCCGTTATCAAGCGCGATCTGTCTGGCATGGGCAAATGGCTGTTTATTGGTGCAATTGTCCTGATGGTGGGCAGCCTGATCAACGTGTTTGTTGGCTCCAGCGCTGGCATGATGGCCATTTCGATGCTGGCCATTGTGATTTTCAGCGCTTACATGCTCTACGACCTCAAGCAAATCATGGACGGCGGCGAAACCAATTACATCAGCGCCACCTTGGCTCTGTACTTGGACATCGTCAATGTGTTCCAAAGCTTGCTGGCTTTACTGGGCATCTTTGGCGGCGAAAAAGAATAATTCTTACTCCCCCCATAACCAAAGGCCCTTCGGGGCCTTTTTTTATGAACAACTGGGCGCTATGAAAAACTGTGCGCTAGTCTGTTGGCTCAACAAAGCGGCAAAATGGTCGATATGACACTTATGCACATTCTGAATGCTCGTTTTGGCCGTGCGCTGCTCTTCAGCGCTTTAAGCGCATGGACTCTGACTGCCTGCGATATCCCAGGTATGGGGCCCGACCCCAAAGAATTGCAACGCATTGAAGAAGCCAAGGCTATAGGTGGGGCCTGCCGCCATGCCCTAAAAGGTGTAGAAGACTGCTACCTGCTGAACGACAAAGCCATTAAAAGCGCCATCTTCGAAGGCTGGAAAGACATGGACGCCTACATGCGGGAAAACAAAATTGAGGGCCAAAAAACCACCGTCACGATTGAAGAGGTGATCAAGCCTGAGCCGCCCAAGCCGCCTGAACCCGAGCCGGAACCAGAAGCCGAGAAAAAAGGGCGGCGCAAAAGGTAAGGCTAGGCCAAGTCAAACACCGCCATGCTCTCCACGTGCGCCGTGTGGGGAAACATATTCATGACCCCAGCAGCAGAGCAGCGGTAGCCCGCCGAGTTGATCAGCAACTCTGCATCACGCGCCAAAGTGGCTGGGTTGCAGCTCACATACACAATGCGTTTGGGCGGCGACCAAACATCTGCTTTACCGACCTGCTGATCAGTAAGTTCAGCCAAGGCCTTCACCAAAGCAAACGCCCCCTCGCGCGGAGGGTCAATCAGCCATTTGTCGGCACTTTGGTCTTGCAACAAGAGCTCGGGCGTCATATTGAACAAATTTCGGGCGACAAAGCTTGTTTGGGCAAATCGTGCGCCAGAAGGTAGGCTGGCACTGTGGCGTTGGCTATTTGCTTGAGCCCGCTGCACCAACACCTCGCTGCCCTCAATACCCAACACTTCTCGGGCCAGCGTTGCCAAAGGCAGCGTGAAGTTGCCCAAACCACAAAACCAGTCCAACACCCGCTCGTTGGGCGCCACATCGAGCAAGCGTATGGCGCGCGACACCAACACCCGGTTTATGTGCGGGTTGACTTGGGTGAAGTCGGTAGGCCTAAACGGCATGGTGATGCCAAACTCTGGCAAATCGTAAGACAAGGTCAGCGGGGACGACTCGTCCAGCAGGTGCACGGTATCGAGGCCCTTGGGCTGCAACCACCACTGAACCTCGGGGTGTTGCAGGGCAAATACACACAAACGGTTTTGGTCTTCTGCGCTTAAAGGCTCCAAATGCCGCAGCACCAGGGCGGTGACGTCGTCCCCGCAGGCCAGTTCGATTTGCGGGCAAGTTTCTATGGCATCAAGCGAAGCTATGAGTTGCCGCAAAGGCATGAGCAGCGCACTCACGTGGGTGGGCAACACAGGGCACACCTGCATGTCGGCCACATAACGACTTTTGCGCTCGTGAAAACCCACCAACACCGTACCCTTTTTGTGCACATGGCGCACCGACAAACGGGCGCGGTAACGGTAGCCCCAAGCAGGGCCCTCTATGGGTCGCAGAATATGGTCGGCCTTGACTTTGCCCAAATGCCACAGGTTGTCTTCCAGTACCCGCTGCTTGACCGCCACTTGAGCGGCAGGTTGCAAGTGCTGCATCTTGCAGCCACCACAGGCCCCAGCATGCAAACCAAAATGGGGGCAACCGGGCTGCATGCGCTGCGCCGAGGCTTGGTGGATGTGGCTTAGGGTGCCCGATTCCCAGTTGCTCTTTTTACGGTGGATGTTGGCGCTGACCCGCTCAAACGGCAAGGCGCCTTCTACAAACACCACTTTGCCATCGCTTCGGTGGGCAATGCCTTGGGCCTCAATGTCCAAAGACTCAATCCACAAGGTACGGTCTTCATCCGTCATCCGCGCACCCTCATACCCAAGCAGCCAAATATTCTTGCCAATGGGTTTCATTAGACGCCCATTCGGCCAAGGTGGACTGGACCATGGCTATTTCAGCGTCGTACTCTTTCTCTAACATACCGCCACGCATTTTTTGGAAGCGGCAGTACATGAGGTAGGTGTTCATGACGTCGGTTTCGCAATAGCGGCGAATGTCTTCTAACTTGCCCTCAAGGTAGGCGGGGTACACAGCCGATCCATCCATGCCCAGCTTGCCCGGGAAACCACACAACTTGGCCAAGGCGTCCAGCGGGGCATTGTTTTTGGGCTGAAACATGGCCAGCAAATCCATCAGGTCCAAATGGCGCATGTGGTAGCGGCTGATGTAATTGTTCCACTTGAAGTCACGATCGTCTTCGCCTTGATCCCAATATTTGTCGGCTACCACGCCATGCTGCAAGCCGCGGTAGTGCAGCACCGGCAAATCAAAGCCGCCGCCATTCCAACTCACCAACTGGGGCACGTGCTTTTCTAGGGTGTTGAAAAAGGTTTGAATTACCCGGCCTTCGCTTTGACCGTCTCGGTCTACAAAGGAATGAATGCGCAAACCTTCGGCGTTGCGAAACACGCAGCTGATCACCACAATGCGCTGCAAATGCAGGGGCATGAAGTCGCTTTGCCCGTGGGCTTTGCGCTCATCCAGCCAAGCGGCGTACACCTCGGCGTCACTGACCTGACTGTGCGCATCACCCTTGAGTCGGCGCAGGCCCTGAATGTCCGGAATGGACTCAATGTCAAACACCAATACGGGAGAGGTCATAGCGGAAGAAATCAGAGCAAAGCGTCGCGCGAAATGCCTTGGCGACCCAACAGCTTTTTAAGCTTGTTGAGCGATTCCATTTGAATTTGTCTGACCCGCTCGCGCGTGAGGCCCAAACGCTGGCTGAGTTCTTCTAAGGTTTCCACCTCATGGTCGTGTAGACCAAAACGGCCGTCCAACACCTCACGCTCGCGCTCAGACAAACCCGCCAACCAAGTTTCCATCAATTGGCTGACCTCGTGCTCTTGCATCAAACTAGAGGGGTCATGTTCGGCGTCGTCGGCAACCGTATCCATCAAAGTGCCGTCCCCATCTGGGGCGCTGCTGGGCGCGTCTAAAGACTTGGGAGTTTCAGCCAAGGCCATCAGCTCAGACACGTCTTGCACATCACGCCCTAAAAAGTGCGCCACGTCGGTGTCGCGCACACCCTCGGGCCGTGAGGAAATAAATTCAGCGTCGCTCTCAAGCAACTTGCGCGCCCTGATCACGTGTTGCAGTTCGCGCACCACAGTAACGGGCAAACGAATGGTGCGGGCTTGCATCATCAAGGCGCGGTCTAGAGACTGGCGAATCCACCACGTGGCGTAAGTGGAAAACCTAAACCCCCGCTGGGGATCAAACTTGTCAATGGCGTGCATCAAGCCCAAATTGCCTTCTTCCACCAAATCTTGCATGGGCACACCCCGCCCGGCGTACATCTTGGCAATGCTGACCACCAACCTCAGGTTGTGCTCGATCATGCTTTGACGAGCCTCAAAGTCGCCCGCTTTGGCGCGGGTGGCCATCTCAAACTCTTCTTGGGCGGTAAAAAGCTCGGTTTTGCGGATATGGCGCAGATAGGCAGTGAGCGCATCACCCCCTTCAAGCGGCCCGTCCAAAAGCTCTTGTTTGGAGGTCGGCAGCTCATCGTCAGAGGCCTTCACCCAATTGGCATGCGCCTCCGCATCTTTAGGGGGCTGGCGCGAGGAAGAAGACATGAGCGGGTGGATGGAGAAAGAGGCTTTTACCGAGCAGGCAAAAACTTCAGCGGGTCCACCGGCTTGCCTTGGCGGCGCAGCTCAAAGTGCAGCTTGATGCGATCGGCATCACTGTTGCCCATTTCGGCAATTTTTTGGCCTTTGCGCACGGTTTGGTCTTCCTTTACCAGCAAGGTCTGGTTGTGGGCATAAGCCGTCAAGTAGGTGTTGTTGTGCTTGAGGATGATGAGGTTGCCATAACCCCGCAAGCCCGCCCCTGAATAGACCACACGGCCGTCCGCAGCGGCCAGAACCGGGTCGCCCAAATTACCAGCCAAATCCACGCCCTTGTTTTTGACCTCATCGAACCCCGAGAGCACAGCGCCTTGCTGGACTGGCCAAGCCCAAGACACCGCATCGTCAGCCGATGTGGTGTCAGCCGCTGCCGATGTTGATGGAGAAGCAGCAGATTGTGGTGCCGAAGCTTGTTGGGACGCTGCAGACTTGGGCTGCGCTTGCACCGCAGCTGTTTGCACAGGTGCCGTCTGAGCGGCATTGCTTGTAACAGCGCCCGGCGGCGCCACGCGTAGCACTTGCCCCACTTCAATTTGATTGGGGTTGTCAATGTTGTTCCAGCGGCGAATATCGCGCCAGCTTTGGCCGCTGTCCAAGCCAATCTTGATCAGCGTGTCGCCGGGTTTGACGGTGTAAGTGCCGGGCTGCCCAGAAGCCATAGAAGTATTGGATGCACTGGAGACACTTGATACAGAACTAGGAGCGCTTGAAGAAGCACCGGAGCTGCTGGGGGTTGGCAAAGGTTTGGCGCCCACCCTGCGGTCTTCGACCGGCGCACGGTTCAAACTGGTGGAACCACAGCCCGCCAACATCAATGTACAGAGCAGCATGGCGACTGCCATTCCACTAGAACCACTAGAAAATTTCAAGCCTTTGTGATGTTGCGCTGTATTCATGCCAAGCCGGATTTTAGGGGTACAAAATGCACCGCCTCCAGCACAGTATGAACAAAGCCTTGGGGCGTGTGGTCCACCACAAGCAGGGCTTGTTGGGTGCCATGAGCGACCATAGGCGCCACCAAACGGCCGTAAAGCGCCAGTTGATCCAGCCAGGCTTGGGGCAGCGCATCGCCACCCGCCGCCGAAATAATGGCCGCATAAGGCGCGCCTTTGGGGTAGCCCACCATGCCGTCCCCAAGTAACAAGTGCACATTGGGCAAACTCAAGGGGCGCAAATTCTCGCGGGCTTTATCGTGCAAGCCCCGCACGCGCTCCATGCTGTAGACCTCGCTGGCAATTTGACCCAAAAGTGCTGCCTGATAGCCGCAACCCGTGCCAATTTCCAAAATGCGGCCGAGTTTGGCCTGGCCTTGGGTGGAGGGCTTTTTAAGCATGGAGGGCGCTTGGAGCAACAACTCCATCATGCGGGATACCACGCCGGGCTTGGAAATGGTTTGGCCGTACCCGATGGGCAAGCTCGTGTCTTCGTAGGCTTGGTTGACCAAAGCAGAATCTAAAAACCGATGCCGCTCAATCCGGCCCATGGCCAAAATCACCCTTGGGTCTGTGATGCCCTGCTCTTGCAGCTTGAGCACCATTTTGTGCCGCACCACCTGCGAATCCAAGCCCAAGCCCTCTGCCCGAACAGGCACCTCGGTTTTGCCTAGACGAGTGGCCGCAGGTTTGAGGATCTTTTTAGAGCTTGTAGCAGAAACAATAGAAGCACTAGTAGCCGCTGTAGCAGCGGTCTTGCCCAGCTTGGCAGGAAAGGATGGACGCGGCCGAGAGGTGCTCATGCAAGGGCTTTGGACCAGCCCTCTAAGTCACCGTGGTGGGTCAAATCGACTTTTAAGGGGGTGATGGTGATATGGCCATGGCGGCTGGCGTAAAAGTCGGTTCCGGGGCCCTCGTCTTTGGCAGGACCTGCGCCCCCAATCCAGTACATGGTTTCGCCGCGGGGACTGGCCTGGGTAATGACCTTCTCGGCCGCATGTCGGCGACCCAAGCGGCATACCTGCATGGGCTTGAGCTGATCCAAAGGCAAGCACGGAATGTTCACATTCAGCAACCAAGGCTCAGGCGTTCTAAGGTGGGTTTGCATCAGGGACTGCACCAGTTCACGCGCTTTGGTGGCAGCCGCATCCAAATGTTGCCAACCTTTTTCGGTTTGCGAAAACGCAATGGCGGGCACTTCAAACAAATAGCCTTCCATAGCAGCACCCACCGTACCAGAGTAAATGGTGTCATCACCCATATTGGCGCCATTGTTGATGCCAGACACCACCAGGTCGGGGCGGTAACCCAACAAACCTGTCAACGCAATGTGCACGCAGTCTGCGGGCGTGCCATTCACATACCTAAAGCCGTTGTGCGCTTGGTGCACATACAAAGGCGAGTGCAGGGTCAGCGCGTTGGATTTGGCGCTGTTGGTGTGCTCGGGAGCCACCACTTCCACATGGCCCAGGTCTTTAAGGGCGTCAAAAAGAGCCATCAAGCCAGGCGCTTGGTAACCGTCGTCATTACAGAGAAGGATGTTCATGTTCGCCTGACAACCTGCCGAAGCAGTAGGGGGTTAAACGCCAGCAGCGGCGGTGAAGTTGAGCTTTTTAAGGAAGTCTTCTTCCGAATCTGGGAATGCCACCGAAATAGCTTGGACATTTTCTTGAATAGCCATAAAGGCCTCCACCACATCGGGGTCAAAGTGCTTGCCGCTGGCCATTTTGACCATTTCAAGGGCTTGCGCGTGCGGGAGCGGCTCGCGGTAAATGCGTCGGCTGACCAAGGCGTTGTAAACCAAAGCCACAGTAACGATGCGAGCAGACAAAGGAATCGCGTTGCCGCTGATGCCATTGGGGTAGCCACTACCGTCCCACTTTTCTTGGTGCGAGTAAGTGATGTCTTTTGCCACCGATAAAAACTCGGCCTCTGAGCCCAAAGCCATTTGCGCGGCTTCTAGGGCATCGCGCCCTAGGGTGACGTGGGTTTTCATGATCTCAAACTCTTCTGGGGTGAGCTTGCCGGGTTTGAGCAAAATTTTGTCTGGAATGCCCACCTTGCCAATGTCGTGCAGGGGGGACGCGCGAAAAAGGGTATCAATGAACTTAACGTTCAACACGTCAGAAAACTTAGGATTTTCAGACAGCTTGCGGGCAATGGCACGCACGTAATGCTGGGTGCGGCGCACGTAATTTGGAGACTCCGCCTTACGCGCCTCTGCCAAATTGGCCAAAGCCATGATGGTGACGTCTTGAATGGTCACCAGCTCGCGGGTGCGCTTGGCTACTTCTACTTCCAGGTGCTGCGCTTGGTAGCGCAGCGCATCGTTGGCGGCTTTTAAAGACAAGTGGGTGTGCACGCGGGCCCGAATAATTTGCATGCTGAAGGGTTTGATGATGTAGTCCACACCGCCAGCCTCAAAGCCCATTTGTTCATCTGCGGTTTCGCTTTTAGCCGTCACAAACAACACCGGCACGTGGGCCAACTCTGGCTTCTTTTTGAGCTCGCGACAGACTTGGTAGCCGTCCATGCCCGGCATCATCACGTCCAGCAAAATGAGGTCGGGTACAGGCGGCCAACGCACCAGCTCTAGGGCTTCGCTGCCCGAACTGGCAATTTTGACGTCGTACAGGTCATCCAGCATCGCCTCCAACAGGGAGGAAATGGCGGGCGTATCGTCCACCACCAAAACTTTGGGGCGGCTAGGGGCTCGGCCAGCGGCAGAAGCGGTTTGACTCATAGCTTCGATCATAAATCTTCAATGCAAGTCCACCCTAATTGAGGAGGTTTTGGGGGAGGTTGTGTCGTGGGCTTAGAGGTGGTTCCATCGGAAGTATCGCCTCCAAAAGCGCTTAGCTGCATATCGGCATCTCCGGGCGACCACTGAACCGTGGTCAGTTGCCCGTCTAGGCACACCACCCCCTTCAATCGGCGCAGTGCGGGGGTTAAGCAGGCTTGCCCTTGGTCGCGTACCTCTTCAAGAGTCAAATTGTCGGGCAAGGGAACAAAACGCACCTGAGCGTTGTGGGCATGAGATGAATGACCATGATCATCGCCATGGTGATGCCCCTCCAATGCTTCCTCTAGCTGCGCCTGAGGGGGTTGAGCGCAGGGTTGTGCGGATGAATGAGTCACAGCGCTTGTCTTCTGCGCCAATGCCTGCATCACCTCGGCCCAGGGCAGCCCTCCTTTGTTGGAATTGAGCACCACGGCTGAGGAGTTCTCCGCACGGAGTTGTGAGGGCAAAGGCCCGGGCTTCAGGTCTTGCTTGGTCACCACCAGCACGTCGGCACACTGAATTTGCGAACGCAAATCGGCCCGGCTTGGGTCGGACACAGCGCTCACCGTGGTCAGCACGCCTCGCAGTTGGTAGCGTTTTTTTAAAAAAGTATGGCTGGCAAATGACGCGACGATGGGCGCAGGGTCGGCCAGCCCGGTGGTTTCAATAACCACACTATCAAACGCAGGGCGCTTGCGGTAAAGGCGGTCCCACCAAATGCCCTCAAGAGTTTCTTCTAGGCCGGGCAAGCCAGAGCAGCACACGCATTGGTTGGTGAGCGTCATGGCGTCTTCTACGGCGCTAGCAATCAGTCGGTCGTCTAGGCCCACCTCGCCAATTTCATTGATCACCACCGCGGCTTGGGCTAAGGCCGGGTTTTGCAACCACTGGATCAACAGAGTGGTTTTGCCACTGCCCAGCTCGCCCGTAAGCAAGTAAACGGGAATCACACCCGCAGCTTTCCGACCGTAAGCGAAGAAGATCCCAAAGGCTGGCTGTAGCCCAAACCTTTTGAAATAGCCAAAGCGGTTTCTAACAGCTTGGGGGTGTACTGCGCCACACGTTCGTCGCTCAACCGCTGCACCGGCCCCACCAAACCCACTGCGGCCACCACCTCGGCGCTGGCGTCGCGAACCGGTGCGGCAATGCCTCGCATGCCGGTTTCGCTTTCTTCATCATCCAAAGCAAAGCCTTGGGCCCTGATGCGCTCCAAGATAGGCTGCAACTTTTGAGGGTCGGTGACGGTGCTGGAGGTTCTGGGCTCAAGCGGCAAGCTCAGCACCTGCTGCTCTTGGGCGATTGGGCCGAAAGCCAACAACACCCGCCCCTCGCAGGTGCAGAACGCGGGCATGCGCACGCCTAGGTAGGAGCGGGGCCGAATGGCGTGCGGGCTTTCAATGTTGCGCACGTACAAAGTTTCGAACCGGGTTTCGGTATGCAGCAAAACACCTAAGTGCACGGTTTCGCCGGTTTGATCGCACAAGGCCCGCAAAAAAGGCACCGACACCTCAGAGGCTTCCATGCGCAGTCGCACCAAGCCCCCCAAAGAAAACAACAGCAAACCTAGACGGTATTTGCCGTCAGCGGGGTTTTGCTCCAAAAAACCTTCGGCAACCAAGGTGGAGGCCAGTCGGTGCGCCGTGCTTTTGGCCACCTGCAAGCGCTTGGCCAACACCGTAATGCCCAACTCTGGCTCTTCTGCACTGAATATTTTGAGTAAGCGCAAACCAGCGCCTACCGATGAGAGGAGTTTGGAACCAGACGGCTTGTGTTCCATAGGCAGCTTAGGCCTTGGTCGGGTCTATGGGCATGTGAATCGCGCCTTCCAAGCCCTTGCCAACTAAAGTTTGCAAGGCCAAATCGGTTTGATCCAAGCCCAAGCAATGGGTGCTCATGTCGGTCACGTGGTGGCGGTTGTGGGCAATCAGTTGCAAGGCCATTTCCACCGACTGGTAAGAGTGCCCGCGCATGCCCTTGACGGTTAAAAAGTTGGCAATGATGCGGTCGCTGTCAAATTCAGGCACCTTTTGGCGCTTTTGCCCGCCCAAAATCACCGTGCCTTTTTTGCGGGCCAGCTCTATGGCGCTGACCACCGACGCAGGCCCGCCGGAGGCACAGTCAATGACCAAATCGGCCATCAAACCACCGGTTAGGTCGGCCACGGTTTCCAGCACGTCTTGCTCTTCAATATTGATTGCGTGGTGGGCGCCCAGCTTCAGGGCCAGCGCCATGCGGCGCGCGTCCGTTGGGCCAGATAAGCCTGTGACAATGATTTGCTCGGCACCGGCTTCGCGCGCCGCCACCACGCAAGCCAAGCCCTGCTGCCCCGGGCCTTGTATGACCACGGTTTGCCCAGGACCGGCATGCCCTTGCATATAAGTCCATTCAATGCCATTGGACAAGGGCAGCGCCAAAGCCGCATGCTGCGGGCTCACGCCAGAGGGCACCTTATGAAACACAGTATTGAAGTGCAGGTGTTGCTGCTCAGCAAAGCCGCCCCACCAACCGGGTGCTACCGAAAGTGCCGTAGCCCCATAACGCAAGCCACCCAAACGCCAGTCGGTGGCGTTGCAGAGCCTAAAGTCTGAGCTGCGACAAAAATCGCAGTGGCCGCAGGGCACGTATTCCTCAAGGGCGACCAAGTCGCCTTCTTTCACGCCCCAGCGCTGGGCTGCCAAGGCCCCCATGCGCTCCACATAACCCACGGTTTCGTGGCCCAGTATCAGCGGCCCACGCGCCTTGGGCAGGTTTTGGTAGAAGCCCCAATCGCTGCCGCATACACCCGTTACCGCTACACGCAACAACCCTGAGTCTGCAGCTAGGGGATAGGGGGGCTCAAGGTCCATCACTTGTGTCTCTCCAGGAGACACGGCTACGGCGGCTTTCACGCTTAGTCTTTCAAGCTGGGTTGTTTAAACGCTTACGTGCGGCTTGCCGGGCTCTGCCTTCAAGGCCTCTCGGGCGGCTACCGCATACGCTTGTTCTTCGGGCAACACAATGGCCACCGATCGGATTTTTTGCTCCTCAGGCTTCAAGCCGGGCGGAGGTGTTCCGTGCTCCGCCAATGCCAAGGCAGCGTCTATAAGGCGACGGCGGGTTTGCACAATGCCGCGGTCGGTGCCGGTCAGGTTTTCTCTGGAGCGGTCCACTATGGCGCCCATGCTTTCTTGCAGCGAAGAGTCTTGAATGGCAATGCCATCTACACCGCTGTAAAGCTCGCCGGAGCGTTGCTTGTCGCGGTCCATCAGGTAGTCGTTGCGTTTGTTGGCCAAGGGAATAAAGGTTCCGGGCACGTACTTGCAGTGCACGCCAGCACCGGCATCCATGGCTTCTACCTCGTGGGGAGAAAGTGCACGGGTGGGGTGGTAGTCAAAGCTCCAAGCCCAGCAGTTTTCGTCGTCGATAGGCACCCAAAAATGCCCGTGCAGGGGGTGGTCAGCCCGTGGCGGCACCATGGTGAAGCACGGCATGATCCAAGGCGTGATGCGCCAGTACAGATGGCCCGCCTCGGCTTTACGGCGCACACCCACCAACAAGCCGCCTTCAACCTCTTCCACTTCAAACTGGGGTTTGAGGTCGCGCATGTTGTAGTCGTTGCCCTTAGCGCCTTTAAACAGGGGGTCGGTTTTAAGCGCACCACGGTGCAAAAACGATACATGGCTGGAGTCAATACCGCCCTCTAGGGCTTGCAGCCAATTGCACTCTTGCAAGCGCTTGGACATATAACTTTGGTTGGCTGGGACGGTGGCAAATTCCCATTCGGGCAAGGCTGGGGTGAGCTCCGGGGGACCCATGTAAATCCAAACCACGCCGCCGCGCTCAATCATGGGGTAAGACTTGAGCTTGACGCGTTTGCTCAGTTGGCTGTCCTCTGGCTCCGAAGTCACGTCTACACATTGCCCGGTGACATCAAACTTCCAGCCGTGGTATGGGCAACGCAAACCGTTTTCTTCATTGCGGCCAAACCACAGCGACACGCCACGGTGCGCACAAAATTCGTCCATCGCGCCCAGCTTGCCTGATGTGTCCCGAAAAGTGATGAGCTTTTCGCCCAGCAACTGCAGCCGAACGGGTGGGCAATCAGGGTTGGGCAACTCACTGCTGAGCAAGGCTGGCAACCAATAACGGCGAAACAACTCCCCCATAGGTGAGCCGGCTTGGGTACGTGTTAAGAGTTCGTTCTGTTCTTTTTTAAGCATGTCTGGGTCCGCGTAAATAAGGGTGGGAGCTGTGTGCCAAAAACTGCACCGAAACGCATTTGTTCCGTATAAAAGAACATATTTCTCTTATGCGGAATTCATCATAGCATTGATAATTTAATGTTTTTGGTTTCGTGATAACTTTTAATTCGACTTTTAAAACTTAACTTTCATGACTTCACTACCATTCCCCTTTAAACGGATAACTCTCATTGGAACTCTGTTGCTGAGCCTCTGGGCCACCAGCGCAGCATGGGCTCAAAGCACAGCCACGGCAGATTGGCCCAGTAAACCCGTGCGCATCGTGGTTCCCTTCGCACCCGGAGGTTCATCAGACACCTTAGGCCGCGCCATTGCTCAGCAACTGCAATTGGCACTCAAACAAAGCTTTGTGGTGGAGAACCGTGCAGGTGGCGGGGGCACGATTGGCTCCTCGCAGGTTTCCAAATCTGCACCAGACGGTTACACCTTGGTGGTGTCGGGCATTGCCTCGCACGTGATTGCACCCACCGAAAACAAGGTCTACAACCCTATGACCGACTTCACCCACATTGCCATGCTGGCAGGTCCACCCTTGGTGTTGGTCGTGAATGCCACGGTGCCCGTTAAAAACGTACAAGAATTTATTGCTTATGCCCAAAGCACTAAAGGCGGCCTGAGCTGGGGGTCTCCTGGCCAAGGCACGCACGGGCACATCGTGGGCGAACTGTTTTCCCGCAAGGTTAAGTTTGATCAAACCCACATCAGTTATAAGGGTGCAGGCCCTGCTGTGGCCGATCTGATCAGCGGGCAAATTCCGGCGGCGGTCATGACGTATTCGTCAGCGAATGCACATATCACCTCCGGTAAATTGCGCGGACTAGCGACCACATCCAGCAAACGCGTCACGGACAACCCTGACATCCCCACCTTTGCAGAACTGGGTTACCCAGAACTCACCTCCACCACTTGGTTTTCATTGTCCGGCCCACCCGGCATGCCTGCTGACCTGGTACAAAAAATCAATCAAGAGGTACGCAAAGGCATGAAGACCCCCACCGTTCAAAAGCAACTGGCTCAAGAAAGCATGGAAACCCAAGACTGGGACGCTGCTAGGTTCACCAGCTACGTTGCTGCAGAAGTGGACAAATGGTCTGCTGCGACTTCAGTGATTAAGGTCAAGCCTTAAGCATCTAGCGTTTGGTATGTAAACAGAAAAAAGGGTTTGCAAGAAAACTTGCAAACCCTAGAACCATTTGGGGTGGCTGATGGGGCTCGAACCCACGACAACAGGAATCACAATCCTGGACTCTACCAACTGAGCTACAGCCACCGTAGGAGATAAATTGTAACCGTTAGGGCGCAGGAGTCACAGCTTTCTTGCTGACCTTAAATTGGGCTTTTAAGGCTGCAAAGTGAGCTTCTTTTTCGGCTTGTGCCCACCACTGGGCAATTTGCGCTTGTTCTTGCTTGGCCTGCTCTGGGCTAGATGGTGCCCGGTCCACAATGCGCAAGACGCGCGCAATGACGTAGCCTTGGCCAGCCAAGTCCACACCCACCACCTTCGGCAGTTTGGCGGCATCTGCCCGCAGTACTGCGTCGATGACCTTGGGGTCTAGCGCTTGCTGCTGGTCGCGCGACACCGTTACGGCAGCGGGCCACTTGGCATCTTGGGGTTGGGCCGCCCAAGCTGCAAGTTGCTTTTGGCCTTCTTGTTGGGCCAATTCAGCAGATTTTTCGGCTACCAAGGCAGCCCGCACTGAGGCGCGCACTTCGGCAAGTGGCTGCACTTTAGAAGCCTGGTAATCCAACACGCGGGCCGCCGCCAACTGACTGGGGCCCACTTCTACCGCTTCGGTGTTGCGTTTGTTGCGCAGCACATCTTCAGAAAACAAAGCGGCCAAGAGCCTAGGGTTTGCCAAGGGTCCGCGGATGCCCTGTTGAGCCTGAGGTGTGACCCCATTGGCCTTTTGAATGTTGAGCTTGAACTTGTCTGCCACTGGCTTGAGGCTGTCTGATTGTTCATAAACCCCATTGGTAAAGGCTTCGGCAGTTTCGGCAAACTTGGCGCGGGCCATTTGGTTTTTAAGGTCGGCCTCAATAGACGCGCGCAGCTCATCAAAGCTCTTGCGCTTAGGCACTTTAAGGTCGGTGAGCTTGATGAGATGAAACCCAAAATCAGACTCCACCACATCGCTCAGCTCGTCTTTTTTAAGGGCAAAAGCGGCGTCCTCAAACGGCTTGGTCATGGTGCCGCGTGCAAAAAAGTTTAAATCTCCGCCGAGGTTTGCTGAGCCTGGGTCTTGAGAATATTGACGGGCCAAGCCAGCAAATGAGGCGGGGGCTTTTTTGAGCTGCTGCAACAGGTCTTCAGCTTTGGCGCGGGCCTTGGCCCGTTCGGCCTCGCTAGCGTCTTTGGGCGATGTGATCAATATATGGCTCGCTCGGCGCTCTTCAGTGCCGCTGAGCCGTTCTACGTTTTGGTCGTAATAGCTCTTAAGGTCGGCCTCAGGCAACGCAATAGATTTTTTGACAGCCTCCAGGTCGAGCACCACGTATTCCACCTGCGCTTGCTCAGGCAAGCTGTAAGCACTTTGTTGGGATTGGTAATACGCTTCTAAATCTGCATCCGTAAGGTTAACCTTGTTGGCAAAGTCTTTGGGCTCAAATTTAACTAACTGCACCTCGCGGCGCTGATAAAAAGCTTGCGATATGAGGGCGGCAGACGCCTTGGATGCAAAACCTGTTTGGCTCAAGCCCGCTTCCACTTGGCGAATGGCCATGTCTTGTCGCATACGTGACTCAAAGCTCTCAGGCGTCATGCCCTGGCTGCCCAACAACTGTTTGTAGCGCTTCATATCCATAGAGCCATCTGGGTTGCGCAAAGAGGCTACCAACGGGCTTTGAGCCAACTCGCGCGCCAAACGGGTGTCTGAAATGACCACGTGAGTTGCCTTGACCGAGCTGGCCAACACACGATCGCGAATCATGCGGTCTAGGGTGATTTGGCGGGTTTCGGGCGCATCAAACACTTTGGCATCAATGCCGGGCATAGAGGCGCGAAGGCGATCGGTCTCGGCGCGGTGGGCTGCATCCCATTCGGCTTGGGTGATGTTCTGGCCATCTACACTTGCTACGACTTGTCCCTTGTCCATTGATTGGTTGTAACCGTCTATGCCAAACAAAACAAAGGAGGGAATGATCAGCGCAAACAACAAAATCATCATCAACTTGCTGTGATTGCGAACAAAATCAAACATGCATCCATCTCCTATTTACAAGCAATAAAAAAGGCGAACCAGTGTTCGCCTTATATGTGGTGGGTGATGACGGGCTCGAACCGCCGACCTACGCCTTGTAAGGGCGCCGCTCTACCAACTGAGCTAATCACCCCACCTGAAACGATCAGTTCAAAGCGTCTTTAAGCGCCTTGCCTGGACGGAACTTTGGAACCTTGGCAGACTTGATTTTAATGGCAGCGCCCGTGCGTGGGTTACGGCCGGTACGCGCAGCACGCTTGGTGACTGCGAAGGTACCAAAGCCCACCAAAGCCACGGTACCGCCCTTTTTGAGGGTAGTGCGCACAGCACCAATGATGGCTTCAAGCGAGCGTGATGCTGCTGCTTTTGAAATGTCTGCTTGTTTCGCAATGTGTTCGACTAGTTCGGTTTTATTCACAAAATCCCCTTGG
>CAMAWQ010000030.1 GCA_945862005.1 Hylemonella gracilis
TAAAGCGCCAATGTATTCGACACAAGCCGCTTGGATTTGCAGGGCATCAAACTGCTCAATGGCCAAGGCCAGTCCTGCGCAAGGCTGAAGAACGAAGCGGGCTTGGCCCTCTAGGCTGCTCAACAACCGCTTGAACTTGTCACTTTCTAGGGTGCCTCGTGTGGCCATGACCCCGATGACGCCCGTTTTGCTAAGCGCAACGGCGGGCTTAAGGGCTGGCTCAATACCCACAATACTAAGCTGCGGGTATTGGTTGCGCAGCAGGTGGATGGCTAAGGCCGTGGCCGTATTGCAGGCCACCACCAATGCCTTGATGCGGTGCTGCTGCAGCAGGTGTTGGGTAATGGACAAGGCACGCGCTTGGACGTGGGCTTCGTCTCGTTCGCCATATGGAGCAAAGCCGCTGTCGGCCACGTACACAAAGCGCTCATGGGCCAGCTCTGAGCGCAGTGCTTTGAGGATGCTCAGGCCCCCAATGCCGCTGTCAAACACGCCAATGGGAAGGCTGGAGTGTGGTTCGTTGGCTTGATGAGGGCCTGAGTGCAAGGGCAGGTTCAAGCCAGGCGTATGCCTTTGAATTCGCCAGTGGCAATGCGTTTTTGCCATTCGGCCGGGCCGGTAATGTGTGCGCTGGTGCCACCGGCATCTACGGCCACAGTGACGGGCATATCGATCACGTCGAATTCGTAAATGGCTTCCATGCCCAAGTCCGCAAAGCCCACCACTTTGGAGGTTTTAACGGCTTTGCTGACCAAATACGCCGCGCCGCCCACCGCCATGAGGTAAGCACTTTGGTGTTTGCGAATGGCTTCCACGGCTTCTGGGCCGCGCTCGGCCTTGCCAATCATGGCAATGAGGCCGGTTTGGGCGAGCATCATTTCAGTGAACTTGTCCATGCGTGTGGCGGTGGTGGGGCCTGCAGGGCCTACAGCTTCGTCGCGCACGGGATCTACAGGGCCAACGTAGTAAATGACGCGGTTGGTGAAGTCCACGGGCAGTTTTTCGCCTTTGGCCAACATGTCTTGAATGCGCTTGTGGGCAGCGTCGCGACCGGTGAGCATTTTGCCGTTGAGAAGCAAGGTGTCGCCGGGTTTCCAGCTGGCCACTTCGGCTTTGGTGAGGGTGTCAAGGTTCACGCGCTTGCTCTTTTGCGCGTCGGGCGCCCAAGCCACGTCGGGCCAGAGGTCTAGGCTGGGTGGGTCTAGGTAAACAGGGCCGGAGCCGTCGAGCACAAAGTGGGCGTGGCGGGTGGCGGCACAGTTGGGAATCATGGCCACGGGCTTGCTGGCTGCATGAGTGGGGTACATCTTGATTTTGACGTCTAGCACCGTGGTGAGGCCGCCCAAACCTTGCGCACCAATGCCCAAGGCATTCACCTTTTCGTACAACTCTAGGCGCAGGTTTTCAACTTGGGTGAGCTTGTCGGTGCCTTTGGATGATTTTTCGAGCAGTTGGTACATGTCCAAGTCGTCCATCAGGCTTTCTTTGGCCATCAGCACGGCTTTTTCTGCGGTGCCGCCAATGCCAATGCCCAGCATCCCGGGTGGACACCAGCCCGCACCCATAGTGGGCACGGTTTTCAGAACCCAGTCCACAATGGAATCGCTAGGGTTGAGCATGACCATTTTGCTTTTGTTCTCGCTGCCGCCGCCTTTGGCCGCCACGGTGACTTCTAGGGTGTTACCGGGCACCAGCTCTGTAAAAATGACGGCAGGCGTGTTGTCGCCGGTGTTTTTGCGGGCAAATTGCGGGTCGTTCACTACCGAGGCGCGCAATAGGTTGTCCGGCAGGTTGTAGGCACGGCGCACGCCTTCGTTGATGGCGTCGTCCAAGCTGCCGGTAAAGCCATCTAACCGTACATTCATTCCCAGCTTCAAAAACACGTTCACGATGCCAGTGTCTTGGCAAATGGGGCGGTGGCCTGTGGCGCTCATTTTGCTGTTGGTCAAAATTTGCGCAATCGCGTCTTTGGCCGCAGCGCTTTGCTCGCGCTCATAAGCACGGGCCAAGTGGGCAATGTAGTCCGCAGGGTGGTAATAACTGATGTACTGCAAAGCTGCAGCAACGGATTCAATAAGGTCGTTTTGGTGGATGGAGGTGGTCATGGAGCAATGGGTGTTCAGTTAAAGGTGCGCGGCGTTAGTGTTTGTTGCCGTACGCGTCCTGAAGCAACTTATCGGTATAGGCGATGGCAAGCGCACTGAGCAAAAACGTGAAGTGGATGACGGTTTGCCACAGCAAGACCTTTTCGTCGTAATTGGCGGCGTTGATAAAGGTTTTAAGCAGGTGGATGGAACTGATGCCGATGATGGCGGTGGCCAGCTTGACCTTCAGTACAGATGCATTCACATGGCTGAGCCATTCGGGTTGGTCGCGGTGACCTTCCAGGTTCATGCGGCTGACAAAGGTTTCGTATCCGCCCACAATAACCATGATGAGCAGGTTCGAAATCATGACCACATCGATCAGGGCCAGCACCACCAGCATGATGATGGTTTCATTCAGGGATGCGCCTTGGCTGGGATCTTTGTAGCCAATGCTCGATACCAAGGCCTGAAGCGCCGTTTGGCTGCCCATGGCCGCTTCCAGCAAATGCACCAGTTCCACCCAAAAATGAAACACATACACAGCCTGCGCGGCGATCAAACCTAGATATAAAGGCAGTTGCAGCCAGCGGCTGGCAAAAATAAAAGAGGGCAGGTGCTTGTAAAACAAGGGGTTGCCGGGGTTGGGGTTGGTCATGAAATAGCCCGAAGTGTCTAGACTTAGATTCTAGGTGAGCGGCTGAGGGAAAGACCGGTTTGAAAGTCAGGGCTTTGTAAGGGCTAGCCTTGACAGTCCACCCCCAATTTGAGCCACTACACCAAGCAAGAGACAACCAAGAGGAGTATTTCTATGAGCACATCAAGTTCGGCTATTGAATCGGTATTGGTGGAGAACCGTGTGTTCCACCCCGCAGAGGCCGCAGTAAAAGCAGCGCGTATTTCGGGTATGGAAAGCTACAACGCGCTGTGCGCGGCGGCCGAAAAAGACTTCACTGGGTTTTGGGCGCAGTTGGCGCGCGACCATGTGGTGTGGGATAAGCCATTTTCTAAAACACTTGATGAATCTAACGCGCCATTTTTTAAATGGTTTGAAGACGGCGAACTCAACGCCTCGGCCAACTGCCTGGATAAACACATGGGCACGCCGGTGGAGCACAAAACCGCCATTATTTTTGAAGCCGACGATGGTGCCGTGACCCGTGTGACCTTTAAAGAACTGTTGGCCAAGGTGAGCCAGTTTGCCAATGCGCTCAAAGCTCAAGGCATTCAAAAGGGCGACCGTGTGTTGATTTACATGCCCATGACGATTGAAGGGGTGGTGGCCATGCAAGCCTGTGCGCGCATTGGCGCGACCCACAGCGTGGTGTTTGGCGGCTTTTCTGCCAAGGCCTTACAAGACCGCATTGTGGATGTGGGCGCCGTGGCTGTGGTGACCAGCAACTACCAGATGCGTGGGGGTAAAGAGCTGCCCCTTAAATCTATTGTGGATGAGGCACTGAGCATGGGCGGGTGCGAGTCCATTAAGTCTGTGCTGGTGTTCCAGCGCACCCCAACCGCCTGCGCCATGGTGGCGGGTCGTGACAAAACCTTTGAAGAGGCGCTTGCGGGCCAAAGCACCGAATGCCCGGCTGTGCCTGTGGGGGCAGAGCATCCCTTGTTCATTTTGTACACCTCAGGCTCCACCGGCAAGCCTAAGGGCGTGCAGCACGCCACGGGCGGCTACCTGTTGTGGGCCAAACTCACCATGGACTGGACGTTTGACGTGCAACCCAGCGATGTGTTTTGGTGCACGGCCGATATCGGCTGGATCACGGGCCACAGCTATGTGGCCTACGGTCCCTTGGCGGCTGGAGTGACTCAAATGGTGTTTGAGGGCGTGCCCACTTACCCCAACGCAGGCCGTTTTTGGCAAAGGATTGAGCGGCACAAAACCACCATCTTTTACACCGCGCCCACGGCCATTCGCTCGCTTATCAAGGCGGCCGAGTCTGACGACAAAGTGCACCCTAAGCAGTCTGACTTATCGTCCCTGCGCATCTTGGGTTCGGTGGGTGAGCCCATCAACCCCGAGGCGTGGATGTGGTACCACAAGCATGTGGGTGGCGAGCGCTGTCCCATTGTGGACACCTTCTGGCAAACCGAAACCGGCGGCCACATGATCACGCCTCTGCCAGGGGCCACGCCCTTAGTGCCGGGCTCTTGCACCTTGCCCTTACCCGGTATTACGGCTGCCATTGTGGATGAGGCTGGGCACGACATGCCCAATGGTGCTGGCGGCATTTTGGTGGTCAAACGCCCATGGCCGAGCATGATTCGTACCATTTGGGGAGACCCCGAGCGTTTTAAGAAAAGCTACTTCCCTGAGGAGCTCAAGGGCTATTACTTGGCGGGTGACGGCGCGGTGCGCAGCGCAGACCGTGGCTACTTTCGCATCACCGGGCGCATTGATGATGTGCTGAACGTGTCGGGCCATCGCATGGGGACGATGGAAATTGAATCCGCCTTGGTGTCCAAAACCGATCTGGTAGCCGAAGCCGCGGTGGTGGGCCGCCCGGACGACTTAACTGGTGAAGCCATTTGCGCGTTTGTGGTGCTCAAGCGTTCGCGCCCCACTGGCGACGAAGCCAAAGCGATTGCCAAAGAGCTGCGCGATTGGGTGGCTAAAGAAATTGGCCCGATTGCCAAGCCCAAGGACATTCGCTTCGGCGAAAATCTCCCCAAAACCCGCAGCGGAAAAATCATGCGCCGCTTGTTACGCTCGATTGCCAAGGGCGAGGCCATCACCCAAGACACTTCCACGCTTGAAAACCCAGCCATTTTGGACCAGTTGGGCGAGAAGTATTGAGTGACTGAGGCGTCACTGAGGTTTCAAGGCCAGTCGTTCAATCTGTCATAGACCTACCCCATACTTACTGAAATTTTTCTGCAAAGGTTAGGTTTATGGCCTTGGATCTCAAGTTTTTGGTGGTGGACGACTTTTCCACCATGCGCCGCATTGTGGCCAACATCATCAGCGAGTCAGGGTATGGCCGGGCTGAAGAAGCCTCCGATGGCGCGGAGGCGTTGGACAAGCTCAAAGCCAGCTCTTATGACTTTGTGGTGTCTGACATCAACATGCCCAACATGAACGGGTTTGATTTTTTGCAGCGGGTTAAGGCGGATGACAACCTCAAGCACATTCCGGTGTTGTTGGTGACTGCCGAAGGCCGCAAAGAAGACATCATGGCGGCAGCCAAAATGGGAGCTGCAGGTTACATCGTCAAACCCTTTACCAAGCCAGTGTTGCAAGAAAAAGTGCACAACATCTTGGTGAAGGTGGGGCACTTGGACGCTTAGGCTGCACAAGCAGCCCAGCTTTAGCTGCCCGTTACTTAAGCGACAACAACCAGGCCGCCAGTTTTTTTGACTCCGCATCACTCACCTGCGGGTTGGCGGGCATAGGTACAGCACCCCACGCGCCCACACCGCCTTTGATAATTTTGTAGGCCATTCTGTCGGCAGCAGTTTTGTCATTGGCATATTTGGCCGCCACCTCCTTGAATGAAGGTCCCACCACTTTACGGTCGATGGCATGGCAGGCTAGGCAATTTTTAGAGGTGGCCAAGGCCTGGTCCGCCCAGGCTGACGAGGCGCCCATGCCTGCAAAGCTTAGGGCTAACATACCCGCGGCGATAAAGCAGCTGTGCAGGTTGCTCGAGGGTTGGGTGCTTTGGATTGGGTTCATCGCAAGCTCTCCTTAATAGTTGTCTAAAACCGCGCCTTTGCTGGCGCTGGACGCATTAAATGCAAATTTGGCTTGCACGCCACGCATGTAGCGTGGGGCAGGGGCTTTCCAGCTGGAGCGGCGTTTTGCAATTTCTGCCTCAGCCACATTAAGCTCCAATTTGAGTTGGAGAGCGTCAATGGTGATGCTGTCGCCTTCATGCACCAAGGCAATGGTGCCGCCAGCTGCCGCCTCAGGCGCCACGTGGCCTACCACCATGCCCCAAGTGCCGCCGGAAAACCGGCCATCGGTAATGAGGCCTACACTTTCGCCTAAGCCCGCGCCAATGAGCGCGCCGGTAGGGGCCAACATTTCGGGCATACCGGGTCCGCCTTTGGGGCCGAGGTAACGCAAAACCATCACATCGCCGGCCTTGATCTTGCCTGCCAAGATGGCTTCCAGTGCCGATTGTTCGTCGTCGAACACGCGGGCTGGGCCGGTGATGACCGGGTTTTTCAGGCCGGTGATCTTGGCCACAGCGCCCTCGGGCGACAGGTTGCCCTTGAGGATCGCCAGGTGGCCTTGCTTGTACATGGCGTTGTCAATGGTGTGGATCACGCTTTGCTCAGGCGGGGCGTTTGGCACATCCTTGAGCACCTCGGCAATGGTTTGGCCGGTGATGGTGATGCAGTCACCGTGTAGCAAACCGGCATTGAGCAAAATCTTCATGACTTGCGGAATGCCACCCGCCACATGCAGGTCCACAGCCAAGGCTTTGCCGCTGGGCTTGAGGTCGCATAAAACAGGCGTGCGTTGGCGGATGCGTTCGAAGTCGTCGATGGTCCACTCCACGCCTGCGCAATGTGCGATAGCCAAAAAGTGCAGCACAGCATTGGTGGAGCCGCCGGTGGCCATGATGACGGCCACAGCGTTTTCAATGGACTTGCGGGTCACGATGTCGCGTGGCTTGATGCCTTTGCGGATGGCTTCCACCAAAACGCGGGCCGACTCTTTGGCCGATTCGACTTTTTCGTCGTGCACGTTGGCCATGGTGGAGGAGTAGGGCAAAGAGATGCCCAGGGCCTCAAAAGCCGAAGACATGGTGTTGGCGGTGTACATGCCACCGCACGAGCCCGTGCCGGGAATGGCGCGTTTTTCGATCTCTTTCAGATCAAAGTCGCTCATCTTGCCCGCAGCGTTTTCGCCCACGGCTTCAAACACGCTGACGATGTTCAGGTCTTTGCCTTGATAGCTGCCCGGCAAAATGGTGCCGCCATAAACGTAAATGGCCGGGACATTGGCGCGCAGCATGCCCATCAGGCCGCCGGGCATGTTCTTGTCGCAACCGCCCACCACCAGCACGCCGTCCATCCACTGGCCTTGGACGCAGGTTTCCACGCAGTCGGCGATCACCTCGCGGGACACCAGCGAGTACTTCATGCCCTCGGTGCCCATGGCCATGCCATCGCTGATGGTCGGTGTGCCAAACACTTGGGCGTTGCCGCCTGCTTCCAAAATTCCGTCAATGGCCGCATCGGCAAGCTTTTGCAAGCCCGAATTACAGGGCGTGATGGTGCTGTGCCCATTGGCTACGCCCACCATGGGTTTGCCAAAGTCACTTTCTTTGTAGCCCATGCCGTAGTACATGGACCGGTTGGGCGCGCGGGACTTGCCTTCGGTGATGTTGGATGAGCGGAGCTGGCGGGCTTGAGTTTTAGATTCCATGGTGATTTGGTCTAAGTTGGTTGACTTGAAGATGGAAGTGTAAGTGGGTGCCCTGCGGCACAATCGACGCATGTTGATGCACCCCCTAATTGATCCCGTAGCCCTGCAGTTGGGGCCTTTGTCGATACATTGGTACGGCTTGACGTATTTGGTGGGCTTTGGTCTCTTTTTGTGGTTGGGGGCATTGCGCCTCAAGCACCCGCCGTTTGCCAGCCTTACTGGGGATGGCGCTTGGAGCAGGCGTGATGTGGACGACATTTTGTTTTGGGGCGTCTTGGGAGTGGTGCTGGGCGGGAGACTGGGTTATTGCCTGTTCTACAAGCCCGGGTTTTATTTGGCTCATCCCCTCGAAATTTTGTCGGTGTGGCAGGGCGGCATGAGTTTTCATGGTGGTTTGATGGGCGTGATTGTGGCCATGCTGTGGTTTGCCCGCTCTCGTCAGCGTCCTTGGTTAGAGGTGGCCGACTTTGTGGCGCCTTGCGTGCCGACAGGCTTGGCGGCTGGCCGGATAGGCAACTTTATCAACGGCGAGTTGTGGGGCCGAGTGGCCGACCCCGCCTTGCCTTGGGCCATGGTGTTTCGCGGCGCGGGAGACGTGCCGCGGCACCCCTCGCAGATATACCAGTTTTTATTAGAGGGCTTGCTGCTGTTTGTGCTGTTGTGGTGGTTTGCGCGGCGTCCCAGTGCGCGCGGGCAGGTGTCGGCGGTGTTTTTAATGGGGTACGGCGTGTTACGTTTTGTGGCGGAATACTTTCGCGAGCCCGATCAGTTTTTGGGGCTGCTGGCCCTCAACCTCAGCATGGGCCAGTGGCTGTGTGTGCCTATGGTCTTGCTTGGAGTGGGACTTTGGCTGTGGGCTGCACGCAACAACCCTGGGCCCAGCCGCTAATATGCTGCCTCAGGGCGTAAAGACTGTGACATATTTCACATCATGAACGCATTAAGTTGGATCAGTCGCAGTGTGCACCGTTGGATGCCGCCCACCAAGCCTGTAGAGGCTTCGGATACCAACCACAAGCCCGCCCGCCTGTTTGCCAACCCTAAGCCAGCAGACGTCAATCCTGATGCTGAGCGTTCTACAAAAGAACGCTTGTTGGCCACCATCCGGCGCAAAGACGAGGCGTTGTCTCCGCGCATGTTGCGCCGCACGCTTGACGAGTTGCGGTCCATCATTGACCCCCAAATCAGCGATGTAGAAGGCGGCCGCCGAGCCGACAGCCTCAGCAAGGTGTATTCGCGTGCCTCTGTGGCCCGTCGGCGCGATGTGTGGCTGCTCATGAGCGAGCAGTTCATGGCAGACCCCGTCAAGGTGCGCGCGGCTCAGGCCAAGTTTGCGGCCAAGGTGGGCACTCCCGACGAAGCCGCTGCCGAGGTGGAATACCGCCGCTCCACCGTCTCGCCACGCCGCCGTTTGCTGCAACGCTTTAGTGTGATTCCCGAGGGCATTCGATTTTTGGTGGACATGCGCGCCGACATGCAACCCTTTGTGCGCCAAGACAAACGCTTGCAAGCGCTTGATATTGAAATGGAATACCTGTTCTCCACATGGTTCGATGTGGGATTTTTAGAGCTGCAGCGCATGAGCTGGGATTCACCCGCCTCTTTGGTGGAAAAGCTCATCAAATACGAAGCTGTCCACGACATTCGCAGCTGGGCCGACGTGAAAAACCGGCTGGATTCCGACCGCCGTTGCTATGGTTTTTTCCACCCCCGCTTGCCTGGCGAGCCGCTGATTTTTGTGGAAGTGGCGCTGATTGACCACCTGGCCCACAGCATCACGCCGTTGCTGGACGAGCTGGCCGATGCGTCCGATCTTGGCAAAGCCACTACCGCGATTTTTTACTCCATCAGTAACACCCAGCCCGGTTTGCGAGGCGTGAGCTTTGGCGACTCGCTCATCAAACGTGTGGCCGACACGTTGAGCAAAGAGTTTCCCAAGCTCAAAACCTTTGCCACCTTGTCGCCTATTCCGGGGTTTAGAGCCTGGCTGGGCAAAAACGCGCAGATCATTTTGGACGGCATGCCGGAAAAACAATTGGCAGAGCTGGGACGTGCCGTGGGTTTTGAGCCACCCACCGCGGTGCATGTGCGGGACGCCTTAGACAAAGACGGGGACATTGCGGTGGATTCCCCCCTCAAACATTGGCTCATGCAAGGTGCGGCACGTTATTTAGGTCGGGAGCTGAACCAGGGTCGGCCGGTGGATGCGGTGGCCAAATTTCATTTGGGCAACGGCGCGCGCATTGAGCGCCTTAACTGGATGGGCGACCCCTCGCCCAAAGGCCTTAAGCAGTCTTACGGCATCATGGTGAACTATTTGTACGACCTTAAAAAAATCGACAAGCACCGCCACATGCTGGCTGAGGGGCACATTCCGGTTTCTAGCGAGGTTGAACGCCTGTTATCCTGACACCCTTTTTTTCGCATTTTTATAAATAAATCTGAGGAGACTCCCCATGATGAACCGTTCAGCTGGCGCCAGCAAGCGCAATGTCTTGGCCCCTATTTTGTTCAGTTTGTTGGGCGTAGCGGGCGCAATGTATTTGTCGCTTATGGGGTCCTTAGCTCAAGCCCAAAGCGCTTGGCCTACCAAGCCCGTGAACTTGGTGGTGCCTTTTCCGGCTGGTGGCGGCACCGATGCCTTTGCCCGTCCTTTGTCGGCACAGTTTTCTAAACTGACCGGCAAGCAGCTCATCATTGACAACCGTGGCGGTGCGGGTGGCACATTAGGTGCCAGCATTGCAGCCAAAGCAGCTCCTGATGGCTACACCTTGTTTATGGGCGCGGTGCACCATGCCATTGCTCCCGCCATGTACCCCAAGCTGGACTACGACATCGAAAAAGATTTTGTCCCCTTGGCGCTGGTAGCCAATGTGCCGCAAGTACTGGTGGTCAACCCCAAAAAAGTCCCCGATGAATTCAAGGCGTTTTTGGCTTTCATCCGAAAAAATCCTGGCAAAACCAACTATGGTTCTGCGGGAGGCGGTACGTCGCACCACTTGGCTGGCGAGCTTTTTAAGCAGCAAACCCAAACCTTCATCACTCACATTCCTTACCGTGGCGCCGGACCGGCCCTGCAAGACTTGATTGCAGGCAACGTAGACATGATGTTTGACGGCTTGGGTTCTTCTGCTGCCCACATCAAGGCGGGCCGAATCAAAGCACTTATGGTGTCCGGCAACAAACGCAGCCCTGCTTTTCCGGATGTGCCCTGCGCCGCTGAATTGGGCTTACCCGACTACACCGTGACCACGTGGTATGGCATTTGGGCACCCAAAGGGACTCCGGCTGACACTCAGGCCCGTGCGGTGGAAGAAATTCGCCGGGCTGGCTTGAGTGATGAGTCCAAGGCCGTGTGGGCCAACCAAGGCGCCGAATTCAGCAACATGACACCGCAGCAGTTTGGTCAGTTTGTGACTGCCGAAGTCAAGCGCTGGGCCCAAGTGGTTAAAGAGTCTGGCGCCAAGCTCGATTAATTCATCTTGGCTTAGGCCCATACTTTTCTTTCTGTTTTTTTATGTCCGGACCCCTTTCGCATATTCGTGTTTTAGATTTGTCCCGCGTGTTGGCGGGCCCTTGGGCTGGCCAAAACATGGCCGACTTGGGGGCCGAAGTCATCAAGGTGGAGCGCCCCAAAACCGGTGACGATTCGCGCGCTTATGGTCCACCTTGGATCAAAGATGCCCAGGGGCAAGACACCACCGAAGGCGCCTACTTTATGGGTGCCAACCGCGGTAAAAAATCTATTACCGTCAACCTGACGCACCCCGATGGTCAGGAGTTGGTGCGCAAGCTGGCCGCACAGTGCGATGTGCTGATTGAAAATTACAAGGTCGGCGACCTAGACCGCTACGGTTTGGGCTACCAAGATTTGTCGGCCCTCAACCCCGGCTTGGTGTACTGCTCGGTCACAGGTTTTGGCCAAACCGGCCCTAATAAAGACAAGCCAGGTTACGACTTCATGGCGCAAGGCATGGCAGGCTTGATGAGTGTGACGGGTAATTCTGATACCGAGCCCGGTGGTGGCCCCATGCGAGTGGGCGTTCCGGTGATTGATATTTTTACCGGCATGTACGCTACCATTGCCATCAACGCGGCGTTGGTGCAGCGCGATGTGACGGGCAAGGGCCAGCATGTGGATGTGGCTTTGTTTGACTCTTGTTTGGCGCTGTTAGCCAACCAGGCCATGACCTATTTGGCTACTGGCGAATCGCCAGAGCGCATCGGCAATACGCATCCTTCTATCGTGCCGTATCAGGTGTTTAAGTCTTCAGACGGCGCGGTGATTTTGGCGTGCGGCAACGACAACTTATTTGCTAAATTTTGTGCGGTAGCGCAGCGTGAGGACTTGGCCACGGATGAACGCTTTTGCAAAAACGCGCTGCGTGTGCAAAACCGCGCGGAGTTGATCCCCATTCTTGAAAATATCTTTAAACAACGCAGCACGGAAGATTGGGTCACGGCCTTAGAAGCCGCTGGAGTTGCTTGCGGCCCTATTAACAATGTGGCGCAAGCCTTTGCCACGCCGCAGGTGAAAGCCCGCGGCATGCAAATCAACCTGCCTCACCCCTTAGCCGGAACTGTACCTTTGATGGGCAGCCCCATGAAGTTTTCGGGCACACCCATTGAACACCACCTGCCGCCGCCCCTGCTGGGGCAGCACGCCGATGAGGTTTTGGAGCGCATGCTGGGACTGGATGCCCAAGCTCGCGAGCAGCTGCGAGCTTCAGGGGCTATTTAGCCCTGGCATTTAGCTCAGCGCAGCACCAGAACTGGAATGGTGGAGTGCGTCAGCACCAGCTGAGTTTCGCTACCCAGTAACAAGCGCTTCACGCCATTGCGGCCGTGCGAGGCCATCACAATCAAATCACATTTGTGCTTTTTGGCTGCTGCAATGATGGCGTCGCTCACCAAATCCGACTTAGAGGTGATGGCCTTAACGATCACACCCTTGGCGGTACCCGACTTGGCCACGGCATCCACAATCGTTTGTGAATGTTCCATCCACTGCTTTTCTATGCGACCCACGTCGCTCGCAGGCAGCACCATGCCGCCTTCAAAGTAGCTTTGCGGGTAGCGCGGCACCACCTTGAGCGCCACGAGTTCCGCGCCAGAGAGTTGCGCCAAGCTGATGGCGTGTGTGACAGCCTTTTTAGAGAGTGTGCTGCCATCGGTGGCAACCAGAATTTTTTTGTACATATGAGCTCCTGAATGAAAGTGGATGACGTGTTCAGCTTAGGCGCTGGGTCAATATCCACCTTGATCTGAGTCAACTCATTCGAATTTAGTCCGGTGGTTAAACCGGCGGTGTAGTCCAACGCGACAAAGCATGCGTTGAGCCAATAACCTGAATTTTTCGGGAACTACTAAAAGCTCTCCCATTCATTGTTGTTGCCGGAGCTGTTCGACTGTGAAGTGCTGGTGAGCTTGGGCAATGATGCGGCCTTGGGTGCAGGCGGCTTGAGTTGAATGCTGGTTCGCGAAGGGCTAAGTTTGGTGTTGGATTTGTAGTCAACCTGAGTTGCATCCGCTGAACCCATTGAGGCAACAGTGTGGGGCTTTAAGTTCGCGTTGCTGGCGAACTGGGCATCCAGCTCAAAAACAGACACAACTTCGACCAAGTCATGGGCTTGCCCTTTTAAGCTGCTCGCTGCAGCGGCCATTTCTTCCACCAATGCGGCGTTTTGCTGGGTGACCTGGTCCATTTCGGTCACGGCCTCGCCAATTTGCGCTGCGCCTGCGGCCTGTTCGTCGCTAGCGGAGCTGATTTCGCCCACCAAGTCGCTCAACCTGCGGATGGAGCTGACCACTTCGGTCATGGTGGTGCCGGCATCGTCTACCAAAGCGGCACCGTGCTCCACGCGCTCCACGCTGGTGTTGATGAGTGTTTTGATCTCCTTGGCCGCCGCAGCACTTCGGCCCGCCAGCGAGCGCACCTCGCTGGCCACCACCGCGAAGCCGCGACCCTGTTCACCGGCCCGGGCAGCTTCGACTGCCGCATTGAGCGCCAAAATATTGGTCTGAAATGCAATGCTATCGATTACACCAATGATGTCGGCAATCTTGCGGGACGACTCATTGATCTCTTTCATGGTGTCGACCACACGGCCCACCACTTCTCCACCACGAGCGGCGACGGAGGACGCACTCGCTGCCATTTGATTGGCTTGGCGAGCGTTATCAGCGTTGTTCTTGACCTGCGAGCTGAGCTCCTCCATGGTGGCGGCGGTCTCTTCAAGCGTGCTGGCTTGGCTGCTGGTACGGGCAGACAGATCTTGGTTGCCTTGTGCGATTTCGGCACTGGCGTTGGCTACGGTATTTGAGCTTTGCCGCACGTGGCGCACCAAGCGAACCAGTTCGGTTTGCATGTTTTTGAGTGCAGTCAACAATTGACCCGTTTCGTCGGTGCCGTGTACCTCAATGGACGTGCTCAGGTTGCCCTGCGAAACGCTGGTTGCAATCTCTACCGCTTGCGACACGGGGGCCGTGATAGAACGCGTGATGAACACCGAAATCAATAAAGCTATGCCTAGGGCGACCAGAGTGAGCCCAGCTGTCAAAGCCACCGCATTGGAAATATCGGCCTCCATTTGAGCGCTGTCAGTGCGCATGAGGTCTTCTTGGTACTTAATGAGCGCTTCAGCCGCATGAAAGTAGTCCAACTGTGGCTTTTGAAACTGATTCAAAAGGTAATCAGTCGCCTCGTCCACCTTGCCGCTGCGTAAAATTTTGACCAGTTCTGCGCGAGAGAGGGCGTAGGGTTCGCGAAAGGACTTCAACTGACCAAACAGCTCAAGGCCCTTAGGGGAAAGAATCAAGGGAGTTAGCTTCTCAATCAATTCTGCATTACCAGCTGCTTCCTGCTCTACCTTGGTAAGCCAGCTTTCCATCTGCTCGGGGTTTTTGGCAGAAAGTATGGCGTTGCGCAGATAGCGAGCCTGCAGGTTTTGGTGTTCATGGATTAGAAAGACCATCTCCACTTTCGCGTAGCGGTCGTGAATTACAAGGTTGACCGTTTCGCCTAGAGACTTGAACCGAACAATGGAAAGGGTTGAGATCAGTACCAGAATCAGTCCGGTCAAACCAAATCCTAGGGCCAGTTTGCTGGCCATTTTCATGTTCTTGAAGTTCATAGTGAAGCAAATAAAAGGGTTGCCCAGCTGTCCAAGGCTGGGGGGCTTTTGGAACCAATGTACACAACGGGTGCACATTAGCTAAATGCTACACGGAACTTACAGATGGTTTAGGGTGCATCAAAACCGAGGCCCCTAATTAATTAGGGCTTAAGCAGGGCTTTTACGCCGCCAAAGCATGTTTGCAATTGCTGTGGTCCACCAATTGGTGCAGCGCTTGCGCGTCTAGGATGTGGATGTGACGCTGGTTCACATCCACAATGCCTTCTTCAGCAAACTTTGAAAACGTGCGGCTGATGGTTTCGAGCTTGAGGCCTAAATAGCTGCCAATTTCTTCACGCGTCATGCGCAAAATGAGTTCGGTTTGCGAAAAACCTCTTGCATGCAGGCGTTCTACCAGGTTGAGCAAGAAGGCGGCCAGGCGTTCCTCGGCCCTCATGCTGCCCAGAAGCAGCATCACGTGCTGGTCGCGCACGATCTCTCCGCCCAAAATTTTGTGTACGTGGCGCTGCAGGCTAGGGATTTCGCGGCTGAGCTGCTCAATGGCGTCAAACGGCATCACGCATACCTCGGCGTCTTCCAACGCTACGGCGGTGCAGCTGTGCTCATCAGACATCACGCCGTCTAGGCCCAGCATTTCGCCCGCCATTTGAAAGCCGGTGACTTGGTCGCGTCCGTCTTCGGTGGTCACGCAGGTTTTGAAATATCCCGTGCGAATGGCATAGATGGAATTGAACTTGTCGCCCAAGCGGTAAAGTGTGCTTCCGCGCTTGATGCGTTTGCGAGCCGTGACGACCTTGTTGAGGCGCTCGGTGTCGTTTAAGTTCAAGCCCATGGGCATGCACAGGTCTTTTAGGTTGCAGTTGGTGCAGCTGATTTTGATGGGGCTGAGAGCCTTGATTTGGTGATCCATATTCGTCTTTCTTAAGTTGTATTTGGATGCTGTGTAAACCCTGAAATTGACTCATGTCATTTACATTAATAAATAGGGATTGACATTAAGCAAGCGTTTCTGAAGGCCTTATGCAAATACTCTTCAAAACAGCTTTTTTTCATGTTTTTTATTGCTGTTAAGCGCAAATTTGAATAATTTGACACCGCAGAAGTTTCCGACTCGCTTATCCGTTGCTCCGATGATGGATTGGACGGACGACCATTGCCGCTACCTGCACAGGCTGCTCAGCCGACACGCTTGGCTCTATACCGAAATGGTCACCACGGGGGCCTTGCTGTATGGCGATGTGGCGCGCCACCTGCGCTTTCATGAGTCCGAGCACCCCATTGCCTTGCAATTGGGCGGCAGCGAGCCCGAAGATTTGGCCCGCTGCGCCAAGCTTGGCGAGCAGTGGGGCTACGATGAAATCAACCTCAACTGTGGCTGCCCCAGCGAGCGCGTGCAGCGTGGGGCCTTTGGCGCCTGTTTGATGAAAGAGCCCAATCTGGTGGCCGATGGCGTCAAGGCCATGTTGGACGTGGTGTCCATCCCCGTAACGGTCAAGCACCGCATTGGCATTGACCGTGATGAAAGCTATGCTTTTTTAAGAGACTTTGTGGGCGCCGTGGCAGACGCGGGCTGCACCACCTTCATCGTGCATGCACGCAACGCTTGGTTACAAGGCCTAAGCCCCAAAGAAAATCGCGACATTCCCCCGCTGCGTTATGAGCTGGTGCACCGCCTGAAACAAGACTTTGCGCACCTTCGCATTGAAATCAACGGCGGCATCACCACCAGCCTGCAAGTGACTGATCAGTTGCAACACTTAGACGGCGTGATGGTGGGGCGAGAGGCTTACCACAACCCCTGGTGGTTGGCAGAGTGGGACCACGGCTTCTTTGGCGAGGCTGCGGGGGGCGAGGGGAACAATATCACCGGCGACATCACCCGAGACACAGTGGAGGCGCAGATGGTGGACTACATGGAGCGCGAAGCCGCACACGGCACCCACTGGTACAGCATGGCCCGCCACATGCTGGGCCTGCGCCATGGCCAGCCCGGTGCCCGCCGCTGGCGGCAAGTGTGGAGTGACCACCGGCTCAAGCACTTAAGTGCTGCAGAGGTGTCTGATTTTGCCTTACACGCTATGCAAGAGGCGAGCTTGCGGCCTGCAGCCCATTCTTAAAGTGGGTTTGCATGCGTTGCTGGCTTAAGGCTGCATCATGGGCCAGCAGGGCGTCCATGATGTCTTGATGTTCTTGTAACGACTCTTCGATGCGGCCGCTCTTTAACAAAGAGTTGTGGCGGTTGAGTTTCATCACTTTGCGCAAATCCAGCACCAGCTGCGTGCGCCAGCGGTTGTTGGCCATTTCAAGCAATCGCATGTGAAAGCGTTCATTGACGTCAAAAAACCGCTCGGTGTTGTCTTTAGCCGCATGAAGTTCTTGGTGTATTTGCACGAGTTCGGCCAGTTCGGTGTCGCTGGCTTGTTGGGCCACTACGCCTGTGGCATCGGATTCGAGCAATGAAAGCAGATGATAGACATCGCTCTGGTCTTTGTCGCTCACCTCGGTCACATAGGCGCCACGGCGCACCTTCATCGTCACCAAACCCTCAGTTGCCAGCACCTTTAAGGCTTCGCGCAGTGGGGTGCGGCTGATGCCGTAGGCCTCGGCCAAGCGCAGTTCGTCTATCCAACTGCCGGGCGCCAGTTCATTGCTGAAGATGCGTTGGCGCAGCAGTTCGGCCACTTCTTCATACAGTGCTTTGGGGGTCAGGGTCAGTGCAGACATAGCCAAAATTGTAAGTCGGAGTAAGCTTTTGAATTCATAATTATGAATGATAAGATGAAATGCATTCACTCACAGATTGCCGCCTGCCATGACCGACAAGACGCCTGAATTTCAATCCGCCACCCTGGAGCAATGGGCCAAAGCCGCTGCCAAATCCGCCCCCGGCGGGAATGTGGATGCGCTGAACTGGATCACCCCCGACGGCATTTTGGTTAAGCCGCTGTACACGGCAGCAGACACCGCTGATCTGCCGCACGCCGACACGCTGCCAGGCTTTGAGCCCTATTTGCGCGGCCCGCAGGCCACCATGTACGCAGTTCGGCCTTGGACGATCCGGCAGTACGCAGGCTTTTCTACCGCCGAAGAGTCCAACGCCTTCTACCGTAAGGCGCTGCAAGGCGGCGCGCAAGGCGTCTCCGTTGCTTTTGATTTAGCCACCCACCGCGGCTACGACTCCGACCACCCGCGTGTCACCGGCGACGTGGGCAAGGCCGGTGTGGCGATTGACAGCGTGGAAGACATGAAGATCCTGTTCAACGCGATTCCGCTGGACAAGGTGAGCGTCTCCATGACCATGAACGGCGCGGTGCTGCCGGTGCTAGCGGGTTATGTGGTGGCGGCTGAAGAGCAGGGCGTAAGCCAAGACCAACTGAGCGGAACGATTCAGAACGACATTCTGAAAGAGTTCATGGTGCGCAACACCTATATTTACCCGCCTGAGCCCAGCATGCGCATCATCGGCGACATCATTGGCTACACCGCCAAGCACATGCCCAAGTTCAACTCGATCAGTATTTCGGGTTATCACATGCAGGAGGCTGGCGCCAACCAGGCACTCGAGCTGGCTTTTACGCTGGCTGACGGCAAGGAATACGTCAAAACCGCCATTGCCACGGGTTTGGACGTGGACGACTTTGCCGGGCGGCTGAGCTTTTTCTGGGCGATTGGCATGAACTTCTACTTAGAAGTGGCCAAGATGCGCGCGGCGCGCTTGCTGTGGTGCCGCATCATGAAGGGCTTTGACGCGAAGAGCCCTAAGAGCCTGATGCTACGCACCCACAGCCAGACCAGCGGCTGGAGTTTGACGGAGCAAGACCCCTATAACAACGTGGTGCGCACCACCATCGAGGCCATGGCCGCGGTGTTTGGCGGCACGCAAAGCTTGCACACCAACAGCTTTGACGAAGCCATTGCGCTGCCCACCGAGTTTTCGGCGCGCATTGCCCGCAACACGCAGCTCATCATTCAGGAAGAGACCCACATCACCAACGTAATCGACCCCTGGGCCGGCAGCTACATGATGGAAAAGCTCACGCAGGACATGGCGGATGCGGCTTGGACCATCATCGAAGAAGTCGAGGCCATGGGCGGCATGACAAAGGCGGT
>CAMAWQ010000031.1 GCA_945862005.1 Hylemonella gracilis
TACGACAAAGTGCTTTTCGACGGAGCCAAGCACACTGCTATGGCCAGTTTGTCTGAAGACGTGGTCACCTTGACCTTCAATTCGCTGTCAAAAAGCTACCGTTCTTGCGGCTACCGGTCTGGCTGGATGGTGATTTCAGGCGATAAAAAGCGCGCCCGTGACTACATTGAGGGCCTCAATATGCTCTCATCCATGCGCTTGTGCGCCAATGTGCCAGGGCAATGGGCTATCCAGACGGCTTTGGGCGGCTACCAAACCATTAACGACTTGATTTGTGAGGGAGGCCGTTTGCGCCGTCAGCGCGACTTGGCTTATGAGCTGATTTCCGCCATCCCCGGGGTCACTTGCCACAAACCCAGTGCGGGTTTGTACATGTTTCCCAAGCTCGATCCCAAGATGTACCCAATTGAGGATGACCAACAGTTTGTATTGGAGCTGTTGGAGCAAACCCGTGTCTTGTTGGTGCAGGGCACAGGGTTCAACTGGCCGCAGCCCGATCACTTCCGGATTGTCTTTTTGCCGCATGAGGAAGATCTTCGAGAGGCCATCAGCAGAATTGCCAAATTTTTAGAGCTTTACCGCAAAAAGCGCGGGAGCAAAAAGTGATGAAACCTATACAAGTGGGCCTCATGGGCATGGGCACTGTGGGCACGGGCACCTTTGAGGTGCTCAAGCGCAACCAAGAAGAAATCAAGCGCCGTGCGGGTCGCGGCATTGAAATCACTATGATTGCCGACCTCAATACCGCTCGCGCCCAAGAGCTGGCAGGCCCTGAGGTTCAAGTGGTCCCGAATGCGCAGGCCTTGATAGACAACCCCAACATCGACATCGTGGTAGAGCTGATTGGGGGCTATGGCGTGGCGCGCGATTTGGTGATGAAGGCCATAGCCGCGGGCAAACATGTGGTGACGGCCAATAAGGCCTTACTGGCTGTGCATGGCACGGAAATTTTTGCCGCAGCGCATGCCAAGGGCGTGATGGTGGCATTTGAGGCGGCGGTGGCGGGGGGGATTCCCATCATCAAGTCGCTGCGCGAGGGCTTGACTGCCAACCGCATTCAGTGGATTGCAGGCATCATCAATGGCACCACCAATTTCATCTTGTCTGAGATGCGAAGCAAAGGCTTGGATTTTTCGGTGGTGCTCAAAGAGGCGCAACGCTTGGGCTATGCCGAGGCGGATCCCACTTTTGACATTGAAGGCGTGGACGCCGCCCACAAAGCCACCTTAATGTCCGCCATTGCTTTTGGTATTCCGGTGCAGTTTGACAAGGCCTATGTAGAAGGCATTACCCAACTGGAAGCCCAAGACATTCAGTATGCCGAGCAGTTGGGTTACCGCATCAAGCTTTTAGGTATTGCCAAGCGGCGCGAAGCCAACGCTACAACCCAATCTCCTGCGGGCGTGGAGCTCAGGGTGCACCCCAGCCTGGTGCCCACCTCACGCTTGATTGCCAATGTGGAAGGCGCCATGAATGCCGTGATGGTGCAGGGCGATGCAGTGGGCACCACTTTGTATTACGGCAAGGGTGCGGGTTCTGAGCCTACAGCCAGTTCTGTGATTGCAGATTTGGTGGATATCACGCGTCTTCACACCGCAGACCCCCAAAACCGCGTGCCCCATTTGGCCTTTCAGCCCGATGCCATGAGCGATTTGCCGGTGTTGCCCATGAATGAGGTGGTGACCAGCTATTACCTGCGTTTGCGTGTGGCGGATGAAGCTGGTGTGTTGGCCAAGGTCACGGGTATTTTGGCCACGGAAAACATAAGCATTGATGCGGTGTTGCAGCGCGAGGCCGACCAAGTTCAGCCGTCAGAGCCTGGGGCCGCCTCTGTGCCCCAAACTGACTTGATTATTCTGACCCACGAGGCGAGGGAAGGCACTATGAACCTAGCCTTGGCGTCCTTGCAGGCTTTGCCCACAGTTCTGAAGCCCATCGTGCGCATTCGCAAGGAAGAGTTGGCCTAATGAACTACCTGAGTACCCGCGCCAGCCGCCCATCGGGCACTGGCAGCGTGCCCCTCAAGCGGTTTTGCGAAATTTTGCTAGAGGGTCTAGCCCCAGACGGCGGCTTGTACCTGCCCGAGTCTTACCCCCAGGTTTCTGCGCAGCAGCTAGAGGCCTGGCGGCAATTGCCTTATGCAGATTTGGCCTTTGAAATTTTGTCGCTTTACATCGACGACATTCCCGCCCCAGACCTGCGCGACATCTGCCGTGCTACCTACACAGAAGCCTTGTTTGGCTCGCCCCAAATTGCCCCGCTCAAATCCTTGGGTGCTGGTATGTATCTTTTAGGCTTGTCCAACGGACCTACTTTGGCTTTTAAAGACATGGCCATGCAGCTGCTGGGCCATTTGTTTGAATACGAGCTGGTTCGGCGTGGCGAGCAACTCAACATTCTGGGCGCCACCAGCGGCGACACGGGTAGTGCGGCCGAATACGCCATGCGTGGCAAGCAGGGCGTGAGGGTGTTCATGACCAGCCCTCATGGGCGGATGAGCCCTTTTCAGCAGGCGCAAATGTTCAGTTTGCAAGATGCCAACATCCACAACTTGGCCATTGAAGGGGTGTTTGACGATTGCCAAGATATCGTAAAAGCCGTTTCCAACGACTTGGAATTCAAACGCGCTTACAAAATTGGAACCGTCAACTCCATCAATTGGGCGCGCTTGGTCGCTCAAGTGGTGTATTACTTTGCGGGTTACTTTCAAGCCACACGCACCAGCACTGAACGCGTGAGCTTTGCCGTGCCCTCTGGCAACTTTGGCAATGTCTGCGCCGGACATGTGGCCCGCATGATGGGCTTGCCCATTGAGCGTTTGGTGGTGGCCACCAACGAAAACGACGTGTTGGATGAATTTTTCCGAACCGGTGTCTATCGGGTCCGGGGAAGTACTGACACCTTTGAAACCTCAAGCCCCTCTAGGGACATTTCCACGGCGTCCAACTTTGAGCGCTTTGTGTTCGATTTATTGGGTAGGGATGGTGCCCGCGTGCAGCAATTGTTTGGGGTGGACTTGCCTCAAAAAGGTTGCTTTGACTTGAGTGCTGACCCTAGGTTTCAAGAGGCGCAGAGGCGGTACGGGTTTGTCAGCGGCAAAAGCACCCATGCCCAAAGGCTGCACACCATCCGCCAGACTTATGAGCAATGGGGCCTGATGGTTGACCCCCATACGGCAGACGGCCTTAAGGTGGCGCGGGAGCACTTGGACCCCCAAGTGCCCATGATTGTTTTAGAAACAGCGCTGCCCATGAAATTTGCCTCCACCATAGTGGAAGCTTTAGGCTGCTCCCCTGACCGACCTGCTGCATTTGAGGGGATTGAAGCCTTGCCCAAGCGCGTTCGTCTCATGTCTGCGGATGTAGAGCAGGTCAAGCAATTCATTGTTGAGCAGTGCAAGTAAACACATCGCGTCCACCTTTAAAGTCTCTAGACGCAGCATTGGCGGAGCTGTTGGCCCACGCCCAGCCTCTTAAGGGTGTAGATGAGGTCAGCACCTTTGACGCTGATGGACGGGTATTGGCCAGCGATGTGTTCTCGCCCTTGCAAGTGCCGCCCTTAGACAACAGCGCTATGGATGGTTACGCAGTGCGGTGTGCAGACATTTCCACGCCCAACGCTGTTCTGCAAGTCACCCAGCGCATTCCCGCAGGAAGCGTGGGCACTCTATTGGCTGCAGGCCAATGTGCGCGTATTTTCACGGGCGCCCCTATTCCGCCAGGGGCGGATGCGGTGGTCATGCAAGAAGACTGCGTGCTGTTGGACCCATCCGACCACCCCATACCGTCCATCCAAGTTCGATCTTTTCCAACTGCAGGCCAGTGGATCAGGCGCGCGGGCGAAGATGTCACACGAGGCGCCCAAGTGCTGTCTGAGGGGCAGCGTTTAACTCCCGCGTCCTTAGGGCTGGCTGCGAGCATGGGGCTGAGCACTTTGCGGGTGGCTAGGCGCCCCAAGGTGGCGCTGTTTTCAACGGGAGATGAACTCGTCATGCCCGGAGACATTGCGCCAGAGCAGATGCCAGCGGGTGCCATTTACAACTCCAACCGGTTTTTTCTGCGCGCTTTATTGAGTCGCTTGGGTTGCCACGTGACTGACCTCGGCATCGTGCCTGATCAACGCGAGGCCACCTTAAACGCCTTGCGCGACGCTGCGGCCCACCATGACCTGATTTTGACCAGTGGCGGCGTGTCGGTGGGCGAAGAAGACCACATCAAACCCGCCGTTCAACAGTTGGGGCAGTTAGACCTTTGGCAAATCGCCATCAAGCCAGGTAAGCCTTTTGCTTACGGCAAGATTCGTCGCGCTACAGATTCAGACTGCCATTTTTGTGGTTTGCCAGGCAACCCCGTGTCCAGCTTTATGACTTTCTTGTTGCTGGTGCGCCCCTTTTTACTGAGGCTGCAAGGTTGTCAACAGGTGGCCCCCCAATCCTTACCCTTGGCAGCGCATTTCAATTGGCCGCGAGCGGATAAACGGCAAGAATTTTTAAGAGTCCAACTCAATGCTTCAGGCGGTCTGGAATTGTTTTCTAACCAAAGTTCTGGGGTCTTGACCTCTACTGTTTGGGGAGACGGTGTGGTCAACAACCCCGCAGGTCAAGCCATTGCGCATGGAGATATGGTGCAATTCATTTCCTTTGCCAACTGGTTGAACTAAGCGCCTCTATCCAGCCTTTCATGAAACGCATCCATATCAAATACTTTGCTTCCATCAGAGAAGCATTGGGCACTGCACAAGAAGATCACGCCACGGCATGCGACACCTTGGGCCAGTTGCGAGACGAGCTGGCCGCGCGTAACGATGCGTCCGCACACGCCTTGTCCAGGGGGCGAGCTGTGCGCATGGCCCTCAATCAGGTCATGAGCTCAGATGCGCAGCCTCTGCTCGAGGGTTGCGAAGTGGCTTTTTTCCCACCGGTGACGGGGGGCTGAATTGAGTCTGACCATCTCGTCCAAAACACCTCGTGTTGTTGTTCAAACGGCCGACTTTGACCTGTCTCAAGAGGTGGCTTTACTAAGGTCACAAAACCCCCAAGTGGGCGCAGTCTGTGCTTTTGTGGGCACAGTGCGCGACCGCAATGGAGGGGCTTCTGGTGCGGTTGGAGCCAATGCAGGCCGCATCAGCAGCTTGGAGTTGGAGCATTACCCGGGCATGACCGAGCGAGCCATTGAAACCATGATTGACGAGGCATTTGCGCGCTTTAGCATGTTGTCGGCACGCGTTATTCATAGAGTGGGCCTCTTAAAGCCTATGGACCAAATCGTGCTGGTGGCGGTGACTTCGGCGCACCGTGGTGACAGCTTTCAAGCCTGCGAATTTTTAATGGATTACCTTAAAACCCAAGCGCCCTTTTGGAAGAAAGAAACCACACCAGAAGGTGCCCGCTGGGTGGACGCCCGAGTCAGTGACGACCAAGCCATGCAAAGATGGGGCATTGAATCCAACAACCTTTAACTTTTCACAAAAACCACTAGGAGACTTTATGACCCCTCAAATGCCCCAAACCCAATCACCAACCCGTCCTGCCAAGGTGCCCTACAAGCGCATAGCTACAGAAGAAGCTTTTGCCACCCAGGACATGCTGGACATTTACAACAAAATTTTTGCAAGCGGTACTGCGGATGCGGGTTTTCAGGGCTTGATGGGCTTTTACATGTCCAGCCCTAGCGAACGCGCCCAGCACATCATGCGTTGCTTGGTCGATTTAGATCAGTTGCGTATTCAGCACATGGACGAATCAGGCATTGACGTGGCCATTCTGGCGCTCACATCCCCTGGAGTTCAGGTGATGGACCCCGCCACTGCAGTGTCAGTAGCCATCAATTCCAACGACCAATTGGCCGAAGCCATTCGCCGCCACCCCACCCGCTTTGCGGGCATGATCACCGTGGCCCCGCAAGATCCTGCAGCTGCAGCCAAAGAAATTGAGCGTGGCGTAACCAAGCTGGGCATGAATTCAGTGGTGATCAACTCGCACACCCAAGGTGAATATTTGTCAGACTCTAAGTTTTGGGACATTTTTGCCGCCGCTGAAGCCCATGACGCGCCCATCTATTTACACCCCAACGCCCTGCCTCCCAAAATGCTGCAACCTTTCCAAGAGTGCGGACTTGATGGCGCCATTTACGGCTTTGGTGTAGAAACTGGCCTGCATGCCATGCGCATCATCACGGCTGGTGTATTTGACCGTTTTCCCAAGTTGCGCATGATTTTGGGCCACATGGGTGAGGCTTTGCCCTATTGGGCCTACCGCTTGGATTACATGCACCAAGCCACCGTGCGCTCTAAGCGCTATGAAAGCATGAAGCCCATACAAAAACGGCCCAGCGAATACCTTTGCGAGAACTTTTACATCACCAACAGCGGTGTAGCTTGGGAGCACGCTATCAAGTTTGCGCAAGGCTTTATGGGCGTGGACCGCGTGCTCTATGCCATGGACTACCCCTACCAGTACGCAGTGGACGAGGTCAATATTTTGGACAATATGAGCATGTCTTTGGAAGACAAAACCAAGTTCTTTCAAACCAATGCCGAAACGGTATTTAAACTTTAAAGGCACCAAACATGAAGCACACCTCTTTTATTCGGCACCTCACTCAGCAGGTTCGGGGCTTTGCGCTCCTAGGTTTATCTGCATGGGCTGGCTTATCGGCTGGTACTTCTGCCATGGCGCAGACCCCAAACTGGCCCAACCAAGCCATCAAAGTGATCGTGCCCTTTACTCCTGGAACGGGCATGGACACTATTGCCCGTGCCGTAGCCCCACGCTTGTCCGAAAAGCTGGGACAACCTGTCGTCGTGAGCAATATGCCCGGCGCCAGCGGCAATATTGGTGCTGATGCTGTGGCCAAATCCACCGCCGACGGCTACACCTTGCTCATGGGGGCCAACACCATGTTGATCGCGTCTCAGCTTTATAAAAACGTGCCTTTCGAGCCTACCAAAGACTTTGCCCCCATCTCTATGGCGGCTTGGGGCACCCTCATGCTGGTGGCCAACCCCAAAACAGGTATCAAAACTGTGGACGATTTGGTCAAGCGCTCCAAAGCCAGCCCCGGCAGCGTGACCTTTGGCTCACCAGGTGTGGGCACACCGCACCACATGGCTATGGAGCTGTTTAAGTCTCAAACTCAGCTGTTTATGTTGCATGTGCCTTACCGTGGCACCGCAGGCTATACCCAAGACTTGCTGGCTGGGGAAATCCAAGTGGGCTTTTTGCCGGTACACGTGGCGCAAGGCATGGTCAGCGCAGGCCGTTTGAATGCCTTAGCAGTCGGCAGTCCTAAACGCAATCCCGTAGCGCCCAACGTGCAAACCTTTGGCGAGTTGGGCATCAAAGGGGTAGAGGTGGACATGTGGTACGCCTTTTATGCTCCAGCTAAAACACCGCAGCCGGTGGTTCAGCGCCTCAATGCTGAAATTGTGGCCATCATGCGTACCCCAGAAGTACGCGACATTTTGGCCAAAGGCGGTATGGATGCCAGTTTTTCTACCATGGATGAACTGCGTTTGGTCACCCAGCAAGACTACCCACGTTGGGGCGACGTGATCCGCCGCAACGGCATCATTGCGGACTGAGTTCCTCTTATTTTTGACCTGTATCAAGTCCCTTGAGTCGTTTTGCCTTGAAATTACGGTGACCACCCAAAAGTGGTGTTCAACCGGAGAATTTCATGCGACTCGACAAATTGACCACTCAGTTTCAAGAGGCCTTGAGCGAGGCCCAAACCCTTGCTCTTGGCCGAGACCACGCCTACATTGAGCCTGCCCATGTGCTGACTGCGATGCTGCAGCAGCCTGATGGACCTAAGGCCTTGTTGCAGCGCGCGGGCTTGCCCATTGCGGGGTTGTTGGCCGTGGCTGAAGCAGCTATGAAAAAACTGCCCCAAGTGCAGGGGCATGAACAGGTGCAAGTTGGCCGTGATTTGGTCTCCTTGCTGCAAGCCTGCGAAAAAGAAGCCATGAAACGGTCGGACCAGTTTGTGGCCAGCGAGCTGTTTTTTTTAGCCCTGGCTGAAAGCAAAAGCGAATTTGCAGAGGCGGTGCGCGGCCAAGGTCTTAACCGCAAGGCCTTAGATACTGCCATTGAACAAGTTCGCGGCGGCCAAAAAGTCGATTCCGCTGAATCAGAAGGCCAGCGCGAAGCCTTGAACAAATACACCCTGGATTTAACCGAGCGCGCCCGCTCCGGAAAGCTTGACCCCGTGATTGGGCGTGACGACGAAATACGCCGCGCTATTCAGGTGTTACAGCGGCGCAGTAAAAACAATCCGGTCTTGATTGGTGAGCCGGGTGTGGGCAAAACCGCCATTGTGGCAGGCCTAGCCCAGCGCATTGTTAATGGCGAAGTGCCCGAGTCCTTGCGAGACAAGCGCGTGCTGGTGTTGGATATGGCTGGTCTTTTGGCAGGTGCCAAATACCGCGGCGAATTTGAAGAGCGCTTAAAGGCCGTGCTTAAAGAAGTGGCGCAGGATGAGGGTCGCATTATTTTGTTTATTGACGAACTCCACACTATGGTGGGGGCAGGTAAGGCTGAGGGGGCCATAGACGCGGGCAACATGCTTAAGCCCGCCTTGGCACGTGGAGAGCTCCACTGTATTGGTGCCACCACCTTGGACGAGTACCGCAAATACATCGAAAAAGACGCGGCCCTTGAGCGCAGGTTTCAAAAGGTGTTGGTGGGCGAACCTACGGTGGAACAGACCATTGCCATTTTGCGGGGCCTGCAAGAAAAGTACGAGGTGCACCACGGTGTGGACATCACCGACCCCGCCATCGTAGCGGCCGCAGAGCTCAGCCATCGGTACATTACCGACCGGTTTTTGCCGGACAAAGCTATTGATCTGATCGACGAGGCAGCAGCCAAAATCAAAATTGAAATTGACTCCAAGCCCGAGGTCATCGACAAACTTGATCGGCGTTTGATTCAGCTGCAAATTGAGCGTGAGGCCATTAAAAAAGAAACCGATGAGGCCTCTCAAAAGCGCTTGGGTTTGTTAGAAGAAGAAATTGAAAAACTCCGTCGTGAAGCGGCTGACCTTGAAGAAATATGGCACGCCGAAAAAGCCCAAGCGCAGGGCGGCCAGCATGTGCGTGAAGAAATTGAAAAGCTCAAACTCAAAATTGAAGAGCTCACCCGAAAGGGTGATTTCAATAAGGTGGCAGAGCTGCGCTACGGCAAGCTGCCTGAGCTCGAAAAACAATTGCACGAAGCGCAAGCCCTAGAGCGCGGGCAAGGCGAGGTCAGCGGCCCTAGGCTGCTCAGAACCCAAGTGGGTGCAGAAGAAATTGCCGAGGTGGTGTCCCGCGCCACAGGTATTCCGGTGTCCAAAATGATGCAGGGCGAAAAAGACAAACTTTTGCAAATGGAGCAAAAGCTGCACGACCGCGTGGTGGGGCAAGACGAGGCCATTTTGGCCGTGTCCAACGCCATTCGCCGTTCTCGTTCGGGCCTGTCAGACCCCAATCGGCCCACAGGTTCGTTTTTGTTCTTGGGCCCTACTGGCGTGGGTAAAACCGAGCTGTGCAAGGCCTTGGCTGGATTTTTGTTTGACAGTGTCGACCATCTGGTGCGCATTGACATGAGTGAATTTATGGAAAAACACTCGGTGGCCCGCTTGATTGGCGCCCCCCCGGGTTATGTGGGTTATGAGGAGGGCGGCTACCTGACCGAGGCGGTGCGACGCAAACCCTATTCTGTGTTGTTGCTCGATGAGATGGAAAAGGCACACCCCGATGTGTTCAACATCTTGCTGCAGGTGCTGGACGACGGCCGCCTGACAGACGGACAGGGGAGAACCGTGGACTTTAAAAACACGGTCATCGTGATGACCAGCAACATAGGCTCGCACTTGATTCAGTCTATGGTGGGGCAGCCCTATGAAGATATTAAAGACGCGGTATGGGGCGAGCTTAAAAACCATTTCCGCCCAGAGTTTTTAAACCGCATTGATGAGACGGTGGTGTTTCACGGCTTGGATGCCCAACACATTGCCTCTATTGCGGCCATTCAACTCAAGGCGCTCAAAGACCGCTTGTTCAAAATGGACCTGAATTTGCAGGTGTCCGATGCGGCTATGGCCGAGCTGGCCAAGGTGGGCTTTGACCCCGTGTTTGGTGCGCGGCCGCTCAAGCGCGCTATTCAGCAGCGCATTGAAAATCCGCTGTCCAAAATGCTGCTGGAAGGCGCGTTTTTGCCTAAAGACGGGATTTCGGTCACGGTGGATCCCATCCTGGCACCAGGGCAGTTCCATTTTGAGGCGGTTCGGGCCACTTAAGGGCACCAGGATCACCTCGTTAACATAAGGGAAATGAGCACTCCCCTGACGTTTTCATCTCCCCCGGCACCCCTTAAGCAAGATGCCCAAGTGATTGGGCTTGTGGGTATGGCGCATGCGTCTTCCCACTTTTCGCACTTGTTGTTGCCGTTGGTCTTTCCAATGTTTGTTAAAGAATTTGGCTTGTCATATGGAGAGCTGGCTTTTTTAATGACCATTTTCTTCGCTTTGTCTGGATCTATTCAGGCAGTGTCGGGTTGGGCGGTGGACCGTTGGGGTGCATTGACCGTTATGTACACCTCGCTATCTCTTTTTGCGGGGGCGTGCGTGGTGGCCAGTGTGTCTCAGGGCTACCTCGGCTTGCTAGCGGCCGCGGTGTTGTTTGGCTTGGGCAATGCGCCGTTTCACCCGATTGACTTCACCATTTTGAACCAGCGTGTATCGCAAGCGCGCTTGGGCCATGCATTCAGCGTACACGGACTCACGGGTAATTTAGGTTGGGCGGTAGCGCCCTTGTTTATGGTGGGTTTGGGCGGGGTCATCGGTTGGCGTGGGGCTTACTTGGCTAGTGCGGTGCTATTTGTCGTCATTGCCTTGTGCCTCTTTGTAAACCGGCACAAGCTCAGCACCCAAATCATGGCCAAAACCGAACGTGTGGATACAGCTGCCAATCTCTCTTATTTGAAGTCGCCAGTGATTTGGTTTTGCTTCGGTTTTTTTCTGCTTTCCACGGTGATTCTTTCGGTGGTGCAAAACTTTTCAGTGCCTCTGTTGCAAACACTGCATCACGTCAGCCTGGAGGCGGCCACCCTGACGCTTAGTGCCTACATGGTCTGCGCGGGCGTGGGCATTGTGGTGGGCGGCTTTGTAGCGAGTCAGGCTGCCGCATACACCGATCGGGTGGTGGCCTGCTGCATGGTGGTGGGGGCCGCCATGCTGATGATGTGTGGCTCGGGTTGGTTAGGGCCCGAGGGCACTATGGTGGTGTTGGCTTTGACGGGTTTTGCCATAGGTATTGGCAGCCCCTCACGCGATTTGATGGTCAAGCAAGTGACCCCCAAAGGCGCTACCGGGCGGGTTTATGGCTTGGTGTACTCCGGGTTTGATGCGGGCTTTGCATTGGCGCCCTTGGCGTTTGGGGTGCTGATGGACAAAGCTTGGTACAGCGAAATATTTTTTGTGGTGGCCTTGGTGCTGTTGAGCGCCATGTGTGTGGCCTTGGCTGTTGGACAGCGCATTTCAAGATAAAAAGGATACCTCATGACAACCAGTACTCCAACCCATCGCATGGCAGGTCACTTGCTTGTGGAGTGTTTGGTGGCCCAAGGGGTTGACATTGCTTTTGGTGTGCCCGGCGAAAGCTATTTAGCTGTTTTAGATGGGTTTCATGAACACCGAGAAGACATCAAGTTTGTTATCAACCGCCAAGAAGGTGGTGCCGCCTATATGGCAGAGGCCTATGGCAAGCTAACGGGCAGGCCGGGTGTGTGCCTGGTGACCCGGGGTCCAGGCGCAACCAATGCCTCTATTGGCCTGCACACCGCGTTTCAAGATTCCACCCCCATGGTGTTGTTGGTGGGCGATGTGGCCAGCCACACGCGGGATCGGGAGTCGTTTCAAGAAATGGATTTCAGCGCTTTTTTTGGCCCGGCAACCAAAGGCTTGGCCAAACGTGTAGAGCGAATTGACGATGCCAGCCGTATTCCCGAATACATTGCCCGAGCCTTCGCAACGGCCCTGCATGGGCGTCCTGGTCCGGTGGTGCTGGTATTGCCTGAAGACATGCTGACGCAGCAAGTGGAGATGACCCCACTTACAGCTCCGCTGCCACAAGTGGAGCCTTTAGAAACTTGGATGGCGCCTGGCGCGCTTCAGGAAGTCCGTGGGCATTTGCTCAACGCCCAAAAGCCAATGGTGATCGTGGGGGGTAGTGGCTGGACACCGCAGGCCGCTCAGGCTTTGCAGCGATTCGCTGAAAACTGGAAGTTGCCAGTGGCCAATGCCTTTAGGTTTCAAGACACGTTTGACAACCACCATCCCCAATATGCGGGCGATGTGGGCTTGGCCATCAACCCCAAGTTGGCCAAGCGCATTCAGGAGTCGGATCTTTTGCTCGTGGTGGGCGCTCGTTTGGGTGAAATCACCACGGGTGGTTACGAGATGCTCAAGCCTCCTAAGTTGCCTCAAAAACTGATTCACATCATGGCCGGTGCTGAAGAGTTACAGCGGGTCTTTTTTGCGGACTTGGCCATTCATGCATCTATGAATGCCGCAGCGCGTTCTTTAGAAACCCTGCATGCGCCCGCCGAATTAGCTTATGCCGCTTGGACGCAGGCGTGCCACCAAGACTATTTAAGCAATTTGGCACCTCAAGCCTTGCCTGGCCCCATGGATATAGCTGCGGTGGTGAAGTGTTTGCAACACCACTTGCCCTCAGATGCGGTACTGAGTAACGGTGCTGGCAATTTTGCAAGTTGGCTGCATCGCTTTTATCAGTACCCGGGCTTGGCTAAGGGTTTGAAGACCCAGTTGGCGCCTACCAATGGCTCGATGGGCTACGGCGTGCCCGCCGGTATTGCTGCAGCACTGGCTACGAAAAGATTGGTGGTGACGTTGACGGGCGACGGCGACTTTCTTATGAACGGCCAGGAGCTGGCCACAGCCGCTCAGTTTGGCGCTAAAACCATCGTGATTTTGCTTAACAACGGCATGTACGGCACCATCCGCATGCACCAAGAGCGGGAGTTTCCCACACACGTCAGCGGCTCACAGCTTCAAAACCCAGACTTTGCAGCGCTGGCCAAAGCTTATGGGTATGCGGGTGTCAAGGTGCGGGAAACTGCGGAGTTTGAACCCGCGTTGCTGGCTGCATTGGCCAGGCCAGAGGGCACTCTGATCGAGATTTTGTTAGATCCAGAAGTCATCACCACTCGGGGCACACTGCAGTCCATCACCCAAGCCGCTTTGGATCGTCAGCAAAAGGCATCCTGAAGCAAAAAGAGCCGACATATGTCGGCTCTTTTGTATTGCTACACCGCTGATTTAAGCGGGTAACAAGCAGATACAACTTATTTGAGGTGCTTGCCGATCAGGCCAGCCATTTCAAACATAGATACCTGCGCTTTGCCGAACACTTCTTTGAGTTTGGCATCTGCATTCACCATGCGCTTGTTGGCTTCATCTTGGAGCTTGTGCTTTTTGATGTACACCCACATTTTGCTGACGACTTCAGTACGTGGCAGGGGAGCAGCGCCCACAATCGCAGCCAATGCTGGGCTGGGGGTCAAAGCCTTCATGAACGCCGCGTTAGGAGTGCGTTTCGTTGCAGGAGCTTTTTTAACAGCTACTTTTTTTGCAGGTGCCGCTTTTTTTACAGCGGCCTTTTTTGCAGGTGCTTTCTTTGCAGTTGCCATGGATTCTTTTCCTTCGTAGTTGGTTGGCACAAACAAGTTCAAAACTTGAATGTGTGACGAATCCTAATGGAGAACATGGCCAATTCAAAGGGAGCCCCGATATTTTTCCCTCTGGGTTGTTGTTTTTCAAATGGTTTGGCTCGTTTTTGCAATGCGAAATATCAAATGCTGCACCGCAAAATTTTTTCTCTTTATGAGATATGTAATCTCACTATTCAAAAATATATTTATAAGTAATTGAATCTAAATGATTTATTGTTTCTATTGTGTAAGACCTGATGGGTGCACATGAATGCCGTATGCGCTTACAGTAATTGGGCCATGCATGCATGGCCAATTCATTGTTTTGAAAGCTATAAATGACTACCAAACTCAATGTCCTGATTCTTGGGGCTTCTTACGGCTCGTTGCTGGCGACCAAGATTTTGTTGGCGGGGCACGATGTGAGTTTGGTTTGTACTCAAAGCACGGCAGACCTCATCGGGCTCAATGGCACTCGTGTTCGCTTTCCTGTTAAGGGGCTAGACCATCTTGTGGAGGTGGATTCAAGGCAGCTTAAAGGTCAGCTTCGAGCCCTGACACCCCAGCAGGTTCGCCCCGGTGACTTTGATTTGGTGTGTTTGGCTATGCAAGAGCCCCAGTACGGCGCACAAGGTATTCGAGAGTTGATGCATTCCATTGCGGCTCAAAAGTTGCCTTGTCTTTCGATCATGAACATGCCACCTTTGCCTTATCTCCAACGCATGGGGCAGTTGTCGGTGCAAAAATTGACCGAGTGTTATCGAGACCCGGAAGTTTGGAGTGGCTTTGATCCGCGCTTTGTCACCTTGTGCAGTCCCGACCCCCAGGCGTTTCGCCCCAACCCACAAGCGCCGCATGTATTGCAAGTGGGTTTGGCCACCAACTTCAAGGCTGCATGTTTCGATGACGAAGCCTCTAACGCAATTTTGTTTCAGCTCGAGCACGACATTGCGCAGGCGAAGTGGCTAGACATGTCGCAAGGTGTCAGCCAAGAGTTGGACTTGCCTGTGAAGTTAAAAGTTCACCGCTCCATTTACGTGCCCTTAGCCAAGTGGTGCATGCTCATGACGGGCAACTACCGTTGCGTCTTGCCGCAAGAAGTTTGCTCCATTCAAAACGCCGTGCATCAAGACTTGGCCTTATCAAAATCTATCTACGAATGGGTGGAAGACATTTGCTTTAAGTTAGGGGCCGCGCCGGCTGACTTGGTGCCTTTTGAGAAGTACGCATTGGCCACGCAGTCTTTGCTCAAGCCGTCTTCTGTGGCCCGCTCTCTTGCTGCCGGAGCCGTTGATGTGGAGAGGCTTGACCGATTGGTCCAGCTCATTGCGCAAGAGTTGGGCTTGGACCCGTCTCCCGCCACCCATACGGTCAACAGTGTGAATGGATGGTTGGAGCGCAACAAGGCAGCCCATCTCAAGGCAAGCCAAGCAGCGTTGGCGGTTAAAGGCCCGAATGCATCCCTGGCTGAGGCTTAGCCTTGGCTTAGCTGGACTTTTCCAAGTCTGAAGTCCATGGCCCATAAGGGTTGAAGCGTTAAAATCATTAGCCAATGCAGGGCGCGGTAATTGCCGCGCTTTTTGTTTTTTCAGATGCAATCTCTTTATTCATTCGCCACTTAATCCCTTTATCTATGGTTCAAATCACTCTTCCAGACGGTTCTCAGCGTGATTTTTCAGGCCCGGTTGCGGTGTCTGAGGTGGCGGCTTCTATTGGCGCAGGCCTTGCCAAAGCCGCATTGGCAGGCAAGGTGGATGGAAAGTTGGTGGACAACAGCTTTGTGATCCATGGCAACAGCCTTGTATCCATCATCACCTCCAAAGATGCAGATGGCTTAGAGGTGATTCGGCATTCCACAGCGCATCTGTTAGCGTATGCGGTCAAAACTTTGTTCCCAGAGGCTCAAGTCACCATTGGCCCGGTTATTGAGTATGGTTTTTATTACGACTTTGCCTACAAGCGGCCTTTTACGCCCGATGACCTTATAGCCATAGAAAAGAAAATGCAAGAGCTTGCCAACCAAGATGAGCCTGTGGTTCGGCGAGTGTTGCCTCGTGATGAAGCTGTAGCGTATTTCAAGTCTTTGGGCGAGCATTACAAAGCTGAAATCATTGCCAGCATTCCTACTAACGAGGAAGTTAGCCTTTACCGCGAAGGGGCGTTTGAAGACTTGTGCCGTGGCCCGCACGTGCCCAGCACAGGCAAGCTCAAGCACTTCAAGCTGATGAAGGTGGCGGGCGCGTATTGGCGAGGCGATCAAAACAACGAACAGTTGCAGCGCATTTACGGCACGGCTTGGGCCACCAAAGATGAATTGCAGCAGTATTTGACGCTGCTTGAAGAGGCTGAAAAGCGAGACCACCGCAAGTTAGGCCGAGAGCTTGATTTATTCCACATTGACGAACATGCGCCGGGCTTGGTGTTTTGGCACCCTAATGGTTGGGTGTTGTGGCAGCAAGTGGAGCAGTACATGCGCAAGGTTTACCGCGACAACGGTTACCAAGAGGTCAAAGGCCCACAGGTCATTGACAAAGCCCTTTGGGAAAAGACCGGGCATTGGGACAAGTACCGCGACAACATGTTCACTACTGAAAGTGAAAAGCGCGACTTTGCTCTCAAGCCCATGAATTGCCCTGGTCACATACTGATTTACAAGCAAGGGCTTAAGAGCTACCGAGATTTACCTTTGAGATACGGTGAGTTTGGTCAGTGCCACCGCAATGAACCCAGCGGCGGTTTGCACGGCATCATGCGTGTGCGAGGCTTTACTCAAGATGACGGGCATATTTTTTGCACCGAAGAGCAAATATTGCCTGAGTGCGTGCATTTCACTTCTTTATTGCAGCAGGTCTACCGCGATTTTGGGTTCCACAGCATCATTTACAAGGTGGCCACAAGGCCCGAGCAGCGCATTGGTTCAGATGAGATTTGGGATAAGGCAGAGCACGCCCTGATTCAGAGCCTTAAAGCTTCAGGTTGTGAGTACGAGATTGCAGAGGGCGATGGCGCCTTTTATGGCCCCAAAATTGAATACACCCTTAAAGATGCGATTGGCCGCCAGTGGCAGTGCGGCACCATTCAGGTGGACTTTTCCATGCCAGAGCGCTTGGATGCGGAATACGTGGGCGAGGACGGTGGCCGCCACCGCCCAGTAATGTTGCACCGAGCCATTGTGGGAAGCTTGGAGCGCTTTATTGGCATTTTGATTGAAGAGCATGCTGGGGCCTTGCCTACATGGCTCGCGCCGGTGCAGGTGGTGGTACTCAATATCACCGATGCACAGGCCGATTACTGTCGTGAATTGGTTGAAACCCTTAAGAAATGGTTGCCAAATCAAGAGCTTAGAGTGATTTCAGATCTGCGTAACGAAAAAATTACGTATAAAATACGCGAGCACTCGATGCAAAAGCTCCCATACATTTTGGTGGCTGGTGATAAAGAGAAAGCATCCGGTGCCGTTGCGGTACGCGCCCGAGGTAATAAAGACCTCGGAGTGATGTCGGTAAATGAGTTTGTTCAAACACTCATCCAAGACATCACCAGCAAATCAGTCAACTAACCTTGTTTTTATGTCAACAGATGTTGGGTCAACCTCTGTTTTGGGGCTACGCTTTTTGTGGCAAATATTGAAGGAACCAAACCATCGTTACTGAAATTCGAGACCGTCGTCAGCGCGAAGAACGCAAACATCGCTTAAACCGGGAAATACCCGCCACTGAAGTCCGCATCACCGGACCTGACAACGAACCTATGGGGGTGGTCAGCATTTTCGAGGCCTTGCGCTTGGCCGGTGAAATGGATGTGGATTTGGTAGAAATTGCCCCTATGGCATCGCCGCCCGTCTGTCGTTTGATGGACTATGGCAAGTTCAAGTACCAAGAACAAAAAAAGGCAGCTGACGCCAAATCGAAGCAAAAAGTTATCGAGGTTAAAGAGATTAAGTTTCGTCCTGGAACGGATGATGGCGACTACAACATCAAGTTGCGCAATATCAAGCGTTTTCTTGAAGAGGGTGACAAATGCAAGATCACCCTTCGTTTTAGGGGCCGAGAAATTACGCACCAAGAAATTGGTTTGGCTTTATTGCAGCGCATGCGAGACGACTTGGCCGATTTGATTGTGGTGGAGCAGTTTCCAAAGTTAGAGGGGCGTCAGATGATCATGATGATTGCTCCAGGTAAGAAAAAAGGCGGCGGGGGCTCAGCTCCTAAGCCTGTGACTGAAATGGTGGATGCACCGGTGACCTAAAGGCGGTGCACATAAAAGTTTGTGAAAAGCGGGGTTGGTTGCCCTGTTTAGAGCAAGACGAAAGGCTCAGCCTTTCAACAAGTGGCTCGGGGCCATCAAGACTGTCACACATTGTGGCAGCGCCTCACGAGCACAAACAAAAAGGAGCAGTTATGCCCAAAATGAAAACCAAAAGCAGCGCGAAAAAGCGTTTTCGTGTTCGTCCAGGTGGTACGGTCAAGCGTGGTCAAGCTTTTAAGCGCCACATCCTGACCAAAAAGACCACCAAAAACAAGCGCCAGTTGCGTGGGTCGGTGGCGGTTCATGAGACCAATATGGGTCACATGGCTCAAATGCTTCCCGGCATGGGCATTTAATTTAACGACGAACAAGGAGAACTTATATGCCTCGCGTCAAACGTGGTGTCACGGCAAGAGCCCGTCACAAAAAAGTATTAGCACTCGCTAA
>CAMAWQ010000032.1 GCA_945862005.1 Hylemonella gracilis
ACACCCCTGAGCCCGTGCTCAAAACCCTGCTGGGCAACTACACCAACACCCTGCCCCTGAAAAATGGGGATATCAAGCCCTCTGGCTTTAGCTTTGAATTTGCCGACGTCAAGGTTCCGAACCGAGCCTTCAAACGGGTGGTGAGGGAACAAGAGTTTGATGTGGCCGAGCTGGCCAGGGTGACCTGCTTGCAGGCCATTGCCTACAACAAGCCCTACGCCATGATTCCGGCCGTGATTGGCGCGGGCAGATACCAGCACCACTGCCTGGTCTACAACGCTGAGAGACAAACCCTTCGTGTGGGCCAACTCAAGGGCAAACGCATTGGCATTCGGGCCCACGCCCAAACCACGGTCACCTGGGTGCGCGGCATTTTGTGGGACGACTACGGCGTTGCTCTGGATGATGTGAATTGGGTCACCATGGAAGACGGTCACTTGGCCGAGTTTCCCGATCCCGCAAACATTGCACGAGCACCAGAAGGCCGCACCATGGTGGACATGCTGCTTTCAGGTGAGCTGGATGCCGCCATCATTGGCACGGACTTGCCCGATGACCCGAGGCTCCAACCCGTGCTACCAGACCCGCATTCTGCCGCCCAAGCTTGGAGCCTCAGGAACCAAACTGTACCCATCAACCATATGGTCATGGTGCGCAAAGACATGTTCCAGCACAGGCCCGACATCGTGACCCAGATTTACCAGCTGCTGGCTCAAAGTAAAGCCCGCGCCGAGCACGACAAGCCCGCTGCAGTGGACCTGACGCCGTTTGGCGTGGAAGCCAACCGAAAAGCGCTCGAGGTATTGATTCGCAACGCCACCGACCAGAAACTGCTGCCGCGTCCCCTCACGGTAGATGAAATTTTTGAAGACTTTTACAAACTCAACATTCCCAACACAACGGACCACGCATGAACACACCATTCCACAAATGGGCCCTAGCTGGCCTGATGGCGGCAAACCTTTTGAACTTGACGCAAGCCCAAACCGGCGCATCGGCCTCCAAAATTGTGGTGCCGTTTGCCGCAGGGGGCGCACGCGAGCTTCCTGCCAGGTCCATTCAGCAAGAGCTGAGCAAAGAAATGGGGCAAAACTGGATCATTGAAGCCAAACCCGGCGCGGGTGGCGCCATTGGTACCGTGGCAGTTGCCCGCTCGGCTCCGGACGGCAAAACACTGCTTATGGCAGCGTCCAGCCATTTTGTGACCGCAGCCATGGGCGCCAAGCCGTTTTACGAACCCCTCAAAGAATTTGTGCCTGTGGCCAACATTGGCAACCAGAGCTACATCTTGTTGGTCAACGCCCAATTGCCCGTGAAGACGGTGGGTGAGTTCATCAAATACGCCAAATCTCACCCGGGTGAGCTGAACTACAACTCAGCCGGGGTGAGCAGTTCCACACACCTGGCCATGGCTTACTTCGCCAAATCCGCCGGTTTGGACATGGTGCACATTCCTTACAAAGGTACCGCCGAAGCCGTGACCGATGTTTCCGGCGGCCGCGGACAAGCCGTGATTGTGCCCACAGCCGGCGTGGGCACTTACCTGCAAGACCCCAAATTGCGGGTGCTGGGCATCACTGCCACCAAACGCTCGAGCCTGCTACCCAACATCCCCACGTTTTCAGAGTCTGGTTTGCCGGGTTTTGTGTTTGACTCGTGGTTTGGATTGCTCGCCCCGGCAGGAACCCCACCTGCTGTGGTGGAAAAAATCAATGCTGCCGTCAACAAAGTGATTGCCCAACCCGAGGTTAAAGAAAGGCTGCAAAAGCACGGTATTGACTCCGCGCAGCTCAGCGTGGAAGGTTTCAATAAATTGTTTCTCAACGACTTTGAACTGATGAACAAAGTCGTGAAAGAGTCGGGCATTACAAGGGACTGATTACTTGGGGCTAGCCAGCCCACCCCCCCGCTTAGTGCCTGAAGTGCCGCACCCCGGTAAACACCATGGCCACGCCGCGCTCGTTGGCGGCGTCAATCACCTCGGGGTCGCGCATGGAGCCGCCGGGCTGAATGATGCATGTTGCGCCTGCATCCACCACCACATCTAGGCCATCGCGAAACGGAAAAAACGCATCGCTAGAAACGGCCGTGCCTTGCAGCGACAGCTGGGCGTGTTGCGCCTTGATGCTGGCAATGCGGGCCGAGTCGAGCCGACTCATTTGGCCAGCGCCCACGCCCATGGTCATGCCGTTTTTGCAAATCACAATGGCGTTGCTTTTGACGTACTTGGCCACCTTCCAGGCAAACAGCAGGTCTTGCAGTTGCTCAGGCGTGGGTTGCACTTGAGTCACCACCTTCAGGTCGGTCAATTGAAGCTTATGGTTGTCGGCACTTTGCATCAAGATGCCTGAGCCTATGCGTTTGATATCCACCGCATTGAGGCCTTGCTCCCAAGGCGTTTCGCCCCCGGGGGGCAGCGCAATTTCAAGCACCCGCACGTTGGTTTTGGTTTTCAGCACTTCCAGCGCCTCTGCCGAATAGCCCGGCGCCATCAACACCTCTACAAACTGCTTGCTCACAGCCAATGCAGTGGCATGATCCAGGAGACGGTTAAAGGCAATGATGCCGCCAAACGCGCTGGTGGGGTCAGTTTGAAACGCCTTTTGGTAGGCGTTCAGGGCGTCGGTGCCCAAGGCTACGCCGCAAGGGTTGGCGTGTTTGACAATCACGCACGCCGCGCCGTCTTGCACAGGGTGAAAGCTTTTGACGCACTCCCAAGCGGCATCGGCATCGGCGATATTGTTGTACGACAGCTCCTTACCCTGCAGCTGCCGCGCGGTCACCAAAGAACCCGGGGCGGGGTACAGGTCGCGATAAAAGGCGGCAGTTTGATGCGGGTTTTCGCCGTAACGCAAGTCTTGAATTTTCACAAAACGGCCATTGGCTTGGGCTGGGTATTCGCTGCGCGAGCCGTCTTGCAAATTGAAAGACGACAGGTAGTCGCTGATGGCGGCGTCGTAGTTGCTGATGCGGTTATAAGCAGCGGCAGCCAAGGTAAAGCGCATGTGGTCGGACAAGCGGCCTTCAGCCTTGAGCTCGGCCAACACCGCTTCGTACTGACTGGCGTCGGTGACCACGCCCACGTCTTTCCAGTTTTTGGCGGCGCTGCGCACCATGGCGGGGCCGCCAATGTCAATGTTCTCAATGGCGTCTTCGAGCTTGCAGCCGGGCTTAGCCACGGTGGCCTCAAAAGGGTAGAGGTTGACCACCAGCAAATCGATAGGGGCAATGTGGTGCTGGCTTAAAGCGGCCATGTGCTCGGGCACATCGCGGCGAGCCAACAAGCCGCCATGCACCATAGGGTGCAGGGTTTTGACGCGGCCATCCAACATTTCCGGAAAGCCCGTCATCTGCGCCACCTCGGTCACGGGCAGGCCCTCAGCCTCCAACAATTTAGCTGTGCCGCCAGTGGAAATGAGTTCGATGTTCAAGGCGTGCAGTTCGCGCGCAAATTCCACAATGCCCGACTTGTCGGACACGCTGATGAGTGCCTTCATCTGGGAGGGTTCCTGGTTATTTGATGAGTTTGTGCTCTAGGAGCTTTTTGCGAAGGGTGTTGCGGTTCAGGCCCAGCCATTCAGCTGCGCGAGATTGGTTTTGGTCGGCATGTTGCATCACCACTTCAAGCAGAGGTTTTTCCACAATGCCCATCATCATGCCGTGCATGTTGTCGGGCTCGGTACCGCGCAGGTCTTTGAAGTAAGCCTCTAGGCTGGTGCGAATGCATTCTTCAATTTGCTTTTTACTCATACACCGCTCTCCTCATATCCGAATGCCCCTGCGTGAACTTGCGAGGCTGAATGATGCCCACCCTCCGTGACGGGTATGCGGTCCATGCGGCTCGACAGCTCATCAAAATAGTCCTTGACGGCTTGCCACTGCGCATCGGATTGCTCCAGCGTGTTCATGCGAGCCCTAAACGCCTCACCACCCGGCATGCTGCGCACATACCAACCAATATGTTTGCGCGCACTTCGCACACCGGTGCACTCACCATAAAGCTGGTAATGATCTTGCAGATGCGCCAGCAAAAGGCGTTGCACCTCCGCCACCAATGGCGGGGCCAACTGCATGCCGGTTTCTAAAAAGTAAGCGATTTCTCTAAATATCCAGGGCCGGCCTTGGGCCGCGCGCCCCACCATCACCGCATCGGCTTGGGTGTAGCGCAACACATCGCTGGCTTTTTCGGGGGAGTCAATGTCGCCATTGGCCACCACAGGAATGTGCACGGCGGCCTTAACTGCCGCCACGGTGTCGTATTCGGCATGACCGGTATAGCCTTGTTCGCGGGTACGACCGTGGATGGTCAACATTTGAACGCCCGCAGACTCTGCTGCACGGGCCAAGACCGCCGCGTTTTTGTGCTCTGAGCTCCAGCCGGTGCGCATTTTGAGGGTCACAGGCACGCCGCGCGGCTCGCAGGCGGCCACCACCGCCTCCACAATGCTCAGTGCCAAGGGTTCGTTTTGCATCAAGGCCGAACCCGCCCATTTGTTGCACACCTTCTTGGCAGGACAACCCATGTTGATGTCAATAATTTGTGCGCCACGGTCTATGTTGTAGAGCGCGGCGTCTTGCATCATTTGCGCATCAGTACCGGCAATTTGAACCGCAATCGGGCCGGGCTCTCCTTCATGATTGGCGCGGCGAGAGGTTTTGAGACTGCTCCATAAATCGCGCCGAGAGGTGACCATTTCGCTTACAGCGTACCCTGCCCCCAAGGTTTTGCAGAGCATGCGAAACGGCCGGTCGGTCACCCCCGCCATGGGAGCCACGAACAAACGGTTGGGCAAAGTGTAGGGGCCGATTCGCATGGTTAAATCATTCTATCTGCCCAAAATCTTAGCAACTTAGCTCTCATGGAAAACTGGATACAAGCCCTACTTGACGTTTTGGCCCTTCCTCAATATGGCTTGAGCACTCTGTTTGTGGTGGCCTTTGTTTCTGCCACGCTCTTGCCTATGGGCTCAGAGCCCGCGCTGTTTGGATTGGTCAAACTCAACCCCGATTTGTGTTGGATGGCGATTGCCGTAGCCACTGCGGGTAATACCTTGGGCGGCGCAGTGACGTGGGCGATGGGCTGGGGCTCAAATAAAGTGGCCAGCAAGTACAACAGTTCTCGCACCCACCTCAAAGCCCTAGAGTGGCTGGAGCGCATTGGCCCCAAAGCCTGCTTGCTAGCTTGGCTGCCCATCATTGGCGACCCTCTTTGTGCGGTTGCGGGTTGGCTCAAGTTGCCGTTTTGGCCCTGTCTTTTGTATATGGGTGTGGGCAAACTGATCCGCTATGTGGTCATGACAGCGGGTTTGTTGTGGTTTTTTCCAGGTGACTTGCATACATAATCCGCCCCAAAACACCAACTACCAAACAACCAACTCATTTAGGAGACCTTTGTGATTCAACCCGATGCTGACCTTGCCCAACAACTGGTGTACGCCAACCGCATTCTTTACGACCAAGGTGTGGTGGACGGCTTGGGCCACATCAGCGTGCGCCACCCCACGCAAGAAGGTGTGTACATGCTCTCTTGCAACCGCGCGCCAGCTATGGTGAAGCGCGAAGACATTGTGTGCTACGACCTAGACGGCAAGGCCGTATCTGACACCACCGAGCGCCCGTACTTGGAGCGATTTATCCACGGCGAGATTTACCGCGCGCGCCCAGATGTAGTGTCTGTGGTGCACAGCCATTCGCCCAGCGTCATTCCGTTTGCGGCGGTCAAAAAGCCTTTGCTGCCCATTTATCACATGGCCGGTTTTTTGGGCGAAGGCTCCTCGCACTTTGAAATTCGAGACGACGGTGGCAACACCGACATGCTGATCAGCAGCAACGCTCTGGGCAAGTCGTTAGCCATGTCTTTGGGCAACTGCACCTGTGTGCTCATGCGCGGCCACGGCTCCACGGTGGTGGGCACGTCCATACAACAAGCGGTGTTCCGCGCTATTTACGCCGAAATGAACGCCAAACTGCAGTTGTCCGCCATGGGCATTGGCGACGTAAGCTACCTGAACAAAGAAGAAGCCGCACTATCTTCGGCCATGAACGACGGACAAATTGGCCGGTCTTGGAATTTGTGGGTACAGCGGGTGGGGAAGATTGACTAAGAACTGAACAAAAAGTTCATCACGTCGCCATCCTTGACGACGTATTCCTTGCCCTCGGCGCGCATCTTTCCGGCGTCTTTGGCGCCTTGTTCTCCTCTAAAAGCGACAAAGTCGTCAAAGGCAATGGTCTGGGCGCGAATGTAGCCTTTTTCAAAGTCGGTGTGGATCACGCCAGCGGCCTGCGGCCCGGTGTCGCCCACGCGGATGGTCCATGCGCGCACTTCTTTCACCCCGGCGGTGAAGTAGGTTTGCAAACCCAGCAGGCTGTAGGCCGAGCGGATCAGGCGGTTCAGGCCGGGCTCGGTCTGTCCCAGTTCCTCTAGGAACATTTGGCGGTCTTCATCGCTCATTTCCGACATTTCGGCTTCAAGCTTGGCGCAAATGGCCACCACCGGCGCGTTTTGTGCTTGGGCAAAGGCGGTCAAGCGGTCCAGCAGCGGGTTGTTTTGAAAGCCGTCTTCAGCCACGTTGGCCACAAACATGGCGGGTTTGGCGGTGATTAAAAAGAACTGCTTAAGCAAAGGCTGCTCTTCTTTGCTGAACTCTAGGGTGCGCACAGGCTTGGCTTCGTTGAGTGCGGCTTGGCACTTTTCCAAAATTGCCACCAGCTTGACGGACTCCTTGTCGCCCGAGCGAGCCAGCTTGGTAACTCGGTGCAGGGCTTTTTCGACGGCGCCCAAGTCGGCCAAACACAGCTCGGTTTGAATCACTTCAATATCGGCAATCGGGTCCACCTTGCCCGCCACGTGAATGACGTTGGGGTCTTCAAAGCAGCGCACCACATTCACGGTGGCGTCGGTTTCGCGAATGTGCGACAAAAACTTATTGCCCAGACCCTCTCCGGTACTGGCACCCGCCACCAAACCGGCAATGTCCACAAACTCCACTATCGCCGGCACGATGCGCTCAGGCACCACAATGGTGGCGAGCTGCTGCAAGCGCGTGTCGGGCACTTCCACGATGCCCACATTGGGCTCGATGGTGCAAAAGGGGTAATTTTCAGCCGCAATGCCCGCTTTGGTCAGGGCATTGAACAGGGTGGATTTACCGACGTTGGGCAAACCAACAATGCCGCATTTCAGGCTCATAGGGGCTCTTATCTCAAGGTGTCGGAAAAAGGAGTCCGGATTGTAGCTACCGCCCTAATGGGCGCAGCGCCCTAGCTTACGGTTTAAGTGATCGTTTGCCCCACGCGCAAGACTTGGTCCACACCACTTAAGACGATGGCGTTCATGCCAAAAGTAATGCCGCCTTGGACCCGATCGTCTTTGCGGTAGCTGCGCAGGGTGTCCACCACAGCCGGATGGCTGAGCGCGTTGGCAGGGTCAATATTGGGAATGGCGCAGCGGGTGCAGGGTTTGACCAGACGCAAGGTGATAGTGGCCTCCGTTGCCTTTAATGCCTGCATATGCAGATCCATAACACGGTCTTCGTCATGCGCTGCCCAGCCTTCAATCAATAGATTCGGGCGAAACCGCTCTGCACCCACGGGAGCATGCCCGGCCGCCACCAGCTTGTGGTTGAGTGCATCCACAGAGGCTTGGTTCAGCACCAGCAAAGGAAAACCATCACTAAACTGGTTAAAGGCTTCGATGTCGCCCGTCCACTCCCTGTTGGCCAAACGCTGGCAGTCGGGGTCAAAACGCACAAGACGGTAGCGCTTAGCACCCGCAACCGGTAAGCCTTGGGCGTCCAGCGACAAAAAGTCGGTGAACCACTGGGCGGCCACATCGCCCATGTCGTACGCGGGGACGTGGTCTTTCCATACCTGCACTTGGGTCGACTGCTCCACCGCATCAATGGACACATGCAAGGCCAGCATGCCCGGCGCTCGCAACACCATGTCCGAGGCGCGCAGGGTGGGCTGAATCAGCGCCATGCGAGGAAACTGCCGCTGGGTGACAAACTTGCCCTGCTCGTCCACCACCATCCAAGCGCGATCCAAGTCCAAACCTGTGTCGGTTAGCACGCACTCATCCAGCGCAATGCCTGCACAGGACTTGATGGGGTAAATCCAAAGTTGTTTGATGCGTGCGGGCAGTGTGGACATCTGAATATAAGAATTAGTGGCAAATGCCAACGCAGATTGTGCCCTGCCTCCTACAATGGCCCAATGGCACATTCACTGGATATGTTGGTTCGCGGCGGCGGTATTGTGGGCAAAAGCTTGGCGCTTTTGCTGGCCCGCGAACGATTTCGGGTGGGGTTGGTTGAAGCCCGCGCGACCAAGGCGGATTCCGAGCCCGACGTTCGGTCTTTCGCACTCAACACCGCCAGCAAACACCTGCTCGAGTCTTTGGCTTGCTGGCCCACCGGCTTGGCCGTCACGCCCATCGAGCGCATGCGGGTGTTTGGCGACGGCAACAGCGTGGTCAACTTTTCTGCCAATGTTCTGGCTTGGATGGTGGACGCCTCGGCGTTGGAGCAAGTGCTGCAACAGGCGGTGGGGTTTCAGCCCCAAGTTCAGCTCAACACCGTTGAACAGGCCCGCTTGACCGTTATTTGCGAAGGAAGCCACAGCAGCACCCGCGAGCGTTGGGGTGTGCCCTACCAGCGCCATCTTTACGCGCAAAGCGCTTTATCTGCGCGGGTGCTGTGCGATCAGCCGCACCAGCAAACCGCCAGCCAATGGTTTGCGCAGGGCGAAGTGCTGGCGCTGTTGCCCATTCAGGGTCCTCAAGGCCATGAGGTCACGGTGGTGTGGTCGGTGGCCCCAGAAAAAGCGCTGCAGCTTCAACACTTAGAGGCGTCTGAATTTGCCCAGCAGCTTCAACAAGCCTGTGGCCATGCGCTGGGCACCATGACCCTTAACAGCCCTCGGCAGGTTTGGCCCTTGCAGCGCGCCTGTGCCGAGCAATGGACAGGCCAAAACCCCAACGCTGACGGGGCTTGGGCCTTAGCCGGAGACGCCGCGCACTCGGTACACCCCTTGGCCGGTCAGGGCCTGAACTTAGGCCTGGCGGATGTGGCCGAACTGGTGAAGGTGCTGCGCGAGCGCGACTACTGGCGCAGCGTGGACGACCCCAAGCTGCTTAGGCGCTACGAACGCACCCGAAAAGGCGGCATGCTGCTGATGGACCAAGGCATGGACGGCTTGCAATGGCTGTTCACGCAACACGGCGCCGGATGGGAGCGCTTGCGCGAATGGGGCATGCGCGGGGTGGAGCGCAGCCCGCAGATCAAGCAATGGCTTGCACAACAAGCTATGAATGCTTGATTTTTTTAATACTGAATCTTTATAGGAACTTTGATGCGCTTCATTAAATGGATGGTTGGGATGTGCTTGGTCGCAAGCTCTGCGAGTTGGGCTCAGGAAGCCACGATTCGAAAAAACCTCGAAGAACGTCTGCCGCAGATTCAAAAAATTGATGAGATCAACAAAACCCAAGTCAACGGTGTGTTTGAGGTTCGGGTGAATGGCACCGAAATTCTTTACACCGACAGCGAAGCCAACTACCTGTTTCAAGGCTCACTGATTGACTTGCGCCAGCGCCGCAACCTGACGGATGAGCGCATCGAAAAACTCACCGCCGTCAGCTTTGATGATCTGCCCCTGAAAGACTCAGTGGTGGTGGTGCGCGGCAACGGCAAGCGTAAAGTGGCGGTTTTTGCTGACCCCAACTGCGGCTTCTGCAAACGCTTCGAGCGCGACCTAGAAAAAGTGGGTGACCTGACGGTCTACACATTCCTCTATCCCATTTTGGGCGCCGACTCCACCGAAAAATCCAAAAACGTCTGGTGTGCCAAAGACAAGGCCAAAGCTTGGCAAGGCTTGATGCTCAAAGGCCAAGCCGCCGCCGCTGCACCTGCAGGGTGTGACAGCTCGGCCGTGCTGCGTAATGTGGAGCTGGGTCGCAAACTCAAAATCACAGGCACACCCACTTTGGTGTTTGCGGATGGCATGCGAGTACCTGGCGCCATCAACACTGCTCAAATTGAAAAAATGCTGAGCGACGTGAAGTAAGCGCTAGGGTTAAAGCCTCTATGCCCAAACTGCCCGCTGTGCATTACCGGGTGGAGCCTGCAGACCTGCATGCCCACCTCTACCGCATCACCCTGACCCTTAAACACCCGGCGCCGCAGCAACGGGTGTCCCTGCCGGTTTGGACTCCCGGCAGTTATCTGGTGCGGGAATTTTCTAAGCACCTGCAAAACCTGCAGGCCAAGCAGTCCCGAAAACAGTTGGCCATTAAGGCTTTGGACAAATGCACCTGGCAAATCGACTGCACCAGCGATGCCCCATTGGTGCTGAGCTACGAGGTGTATGCCCACGACCCTTCGGTGCGCGCCGCTTTTTTGGATGCGCACCGCGGTTTTTTCAATAACACCTCTATGTGTCTGCGTGTCCACGGTTCAGAGCTGAACCCCCACAAATTGGAGCTGGTGGCCAGCAATGAGGTGTTGTCCGCACAACCGGCTTGGGGCGTGGCCACAGCGCTTAAACCCCACAAAGTGGACGCCAAGGGCTTTGGCACGTACCAAGCTGAGCACTACGACGAACTGGTAGATGCGCCGTTTGAGTTGGGCGCGTTTTGGAGTGGAGAGTTCGAAGCCGGAGGGCGGCTCCACAAGTTGGTGGTGTCTGGCGCCTTGCCGGCTTGGGACAGCAAGCGGCTGCTACAAGATGTGAAAAAAATTTGCGAAACCGAAATTGCGTTTTGGCGCACCCACCCTGGCGAGGAACCGCCGTTTGAGCACTATGTGTTCATGTTGCACGCACTGGACGACGGCTACGGCGGGCTGGAACACCGCAACTCCACCGCGCTGATTTGTTCACGCAAAGACTTGCCGCGCACGAGCAGCAAATTGCCTGAGGGCTACAACACACTGCTGGGCCTGTTCAGCCACGAGTACTTTCACACGTGGAATGTCAAACGCTTGCGGCCTGCCGAATTTGCGCAGTACGACTACGCCCAAGAAAACTACACCGAACTGCTGTGGCTTTTTGAAGGGTTTACCAGCTACTACGACGACTTGTTGCTGCGCCGCGCCCAGCTGCTGGATGACGCCGCTTACCTCAAGCTGCTCAACAAAACCATCAACCACGTGCTGCAAACACCTGGCCGGTTGGTGCAAACTGTGGCTGAGGCCAGCCGCGATGCGTGGATCAAGTATTACCGGCAAGACGAAAATACCCCCAACGCCACGGTGAGCTACTACACCAAGGGTGCTTTGGTGGCTGTGTGTCTAGACCTCAAGCTGCGCGCAGAAGGCGCCACCACACTAGATGAGGTGATGCGCCACCTGTGGCAACACAGCCAAGGCGGACCCATATCGCAAGCCGATTTGTTACTGGCCTTGCGCACCCTAAGTGGCCGCGACTGGCAAAAAGAACTTAATTATTGGGTGCACAGCACTCAAGAATTGCCTCTGCAAGAGTTGCTAAAGCTTCACGGCGTGGCGGTGCACGAGGACCCGGCCCAGCTGGCGCAGCGCCTTGGCCTGCGCGTGCAGGAAGACCATGGCCTGCGCATCAAAGCGGTGTTGCGTGGCGGCGCAGCAGAAGCCGCAGGGTTTGCGGCGGGTGATGAGTGGCTGGGCATGGAGTTGCCGGACGCCCAACGCTCGGCCTGGCGGGTGCACAAGCTGGATGATGTGTGGCTTTATGCGGGCTCCTACACGCACATGGTGGCGCTGGTGTCGCGCGATCAACGTCTGTTGCGCTTGAAGCTTGCGATGCCCAAGCACAGCACCACTTGGCGGCTCGCTATTGAGGATGCGGCCAAGGTCAGCAGTTGGTTAGGGTGACCTTGACAAACTTGCGCTTGCCCACTTGCAGCACGTAACTGCCTGCGGTCAGTTTTAGGCCTTTGTCGCTGACCACGCTGGAATCCACCCGCACACCTCCGCCGTCGATTAAGCGGTTGCCTTCGCCGCTGGAGGCAGCTAATCCCGTCAGCTTGAGCAAGGCCGCAATGCCAACAGCCTGCTCTTGCGGGGCAATTTGGCGCAAGTCTAGGGTTTGTTCGGGCACCTGATCGGGCACCCCGCCGCGCGAGCGGTTGATAAAGTCTTGTTCCGCCGCCTCGGCCGCCGCCACATTGTGAAACCGCGCCGTGATTTCTTTGGCCAGCATGACCTTGGCTTCTTTAGGGTTGCGGCCATCAGCCACTTCTTGCTGCAAGCGGGCCACGTCTTGGAGCGACTTGAACGAGAGCAAGGTGTACCAGCGCCACATCAAGGTGTCACTGATGGACAAGACCTTGGCAAACATGGTGTTGGCGTCTTCGGCAATGCCTATGTAATTGTTTTTGGATTTGGACATTTTGTCCACGCCGTCCAAGCCTTCGAGCAAGGGCATGGTCAAAATACATTGAGGTTCTTGGCCGTATTCGGCCTGCAGATGCCGACCCATGAGTAAATTGAACTTTTGATCGGTGCCGCCCAGCTCCAGGTCGCTTTTGAGAGCCACCGAGTCATAGCCCTGCATGAGCGGGTACAAAAACTCGTGCACCGAAATGGGGGTGCCGGCCTTGAAGCGGTCGTGGAAGTCGTTGCGCTCCATCATGCGCGCCACGGTGTACTTGGCTGCCAGCTGAATCATGCCCATAGACCCCAGCGGCAAACTCCATTCACTGTTGTAGCGAATTTCAGTTTTTTCGGGGTCTAGCACCAGACTGGCCTGCTTGTAATAGGTTTCGGCGTTGGCCTTGATTTGCTCGGGCGTGAGCGGGGGGCGAGTGCTGTTGCGGCCAGACGGGTCGCCAATGAGGCTGGTGAAGTCACCGATTAAAAAAATCACCTGATGCCCCAAGTCTTGGAGCTGCCGCATTTTGTTGAGCACCACGGTGTGGCCAACATGGATGTCAGGCGCCGTAGGGTCCAGCCCCAGCTTGATGCGCAAAGGTTGCCCGGTGGCTTCGGACCGCGCCAGCTTGGTGGTCCAGTCGGCCTGAGGAATCAGCTCTTCGCAGCCCCGCAAGGTCACGGCCAGGGCTTCGCGCACCCGGTCTGTGATGGCGTAGGCGGGGGCAGCGGAGGCAGCGGAGGGGGCCATAGGCGGCTGCATGTCAGGGGCAGTGGTCATAAGAGTTTTCAAGGGGTGGGTTCACCATGTCGGAGCCGCTACCGCAGGGCCGCTATACTGAATGCCGTTTTATTGATCAAAATCAAAGCCTTACCTAACGTTTGCTGACATTTGCCAGCGTTTTTGGGGCTCTATTTGTTGAAACTTCATTCTATTTTGAAATTACACACCGTTATTGGTATGTGCATCCGGCAGGGGGCGCAACTGCCTGAGCTGCTGAAAACTTACCAGCGCCAAACTTTGGCGGTGTTGGCCGCACTGTTTTTGTTAGGTGCCGGTGGCGCTGTGGCTGTGGCCACCGCCGTGGCAGGCCTAGAGGCCGACCAAGCCAGCCAGCCCATTACACAAGTTCGCGAAGCCGTTAACACCCTGCCTTTAGAGCCGCAAGTTTTGGCGCTGGATGCCCACCGCTTGAATCTTTTCCGATCAGACGTCACCCGCTCTAGTGATACAGCCGAAACCTTGCTGCGCCGCTTGGGTGTGTTTGACCCGGCTGCGGCAGCGTTTTTACGCGCTGACCCGTTGACTCAAAAACATCTACTGGGGCGCGCCAACCGCATGGTGGTAGCGGAAGCCCAGGACAACCAAGCCCTGCAAAAACTGACCGCACGCTGGAGCCCTGAAGACGATGGCCGCTTTCAGAGAATCACCGTCTTAAAAACGCCGCAAGGCTTCACTTCAACGCTTGAAGCGGTGCCCCTTACAGCTGCTTCTCGCTTGGCCAGCGGAACCATACGCACGTCTTTATTTGCAGCTACTGACGACGCACGCATTCCCGATGCGGTGGCGGTTCAAATTGCCGAGATTTTTTCGGGTGACATCGACTTTCACCGCGCCTTGCGCAAGGGCGACCGCTTTTCGGTGGAATATGAAGCCCTAGAAGGCGATGGCGAGCCCCTTCGCACTGGCCGCGTATTGAGCGTTGAGTTTGTTAACGCGGGTAAGACCTTCCAAGCCATGTGGTTCAAAGACACGGGCATGAGCGACGCCACAAACCGTGGCGGCTACTACACCCTAGACGGCCAAAGTTTGCGCCGCGCCTACTTGGCCTCACCTCTGGAGTTTTCCAGGGTGACCAGCGGATTCAAAATGCGGTTTCACCCTATCTTGCAGCAGTGGCGCGCCCATTTGGGTGTCGACTATGGCGCACCTGCAGGCACGCCGGTTCGTACTGTGGGAGAAGGCACAGTTGAGTTTGCCGGCACCCAAAATGGCTTTGGCAATGTGGTGTTTGTCAAACACCGCAACCAACACACCACCGTGTACGCTCACTTGAGCAAAATTTCGGTCAAAGCGGGCCAAACCGTTGCACAAGGCCAAACCATTGGTGCGGTGGGTTCTACCGGCTGGGCCACTGGGCCACATTTGCACTTTGAGTTTCGCATCAACGGCGCTCACAAAGACCCTCTCACCATTGCGCGGCAGAGCGAAGCTGTACCTGTAAGCGCGGCCGCCAAGCCCTTGTTTTTAAAACAAGCTGAGTCGGTGCGCCAACAGCTCACCCTAGCCGCCACGCTGCAGCCCAGCAGCGTCCAGTAAGAGCCGCGGGGCTTTAAGTTGAGCGTGGCAGACGGTTCAGGGCCATTGCTCGCTCTTCCACAACCCAACGACGATCCCGAATACTTTATTGGGCTGATGTCCGGCACCTCGCTGGACGGGGTAGACGGTGTGGTGGTTCGGTGGAATCACTCTGGGCTGAAGGTTTTAGCCCACCACCACCTTCCCTTTGATGACGCACTCAAAGCCGAGTTTTTAAAACTGAACATCAGCGGCCCAGACGAACTGCACCGCGCTGCGTTGGCGGGCAATGCACTTGCCAAGCTTTATGCGCAAGTGGTGCAGCAACTGCTGACCACACAAAATTTAGGCCCTCATCAGGTGCGGGCCATTGGCGCTCATGGGCAAACGGTGCGCCACCAACCCTTGGCGTTTGATGGAGTGGGGTACAGCGTGCAAATACAAAATCCCGCGTTACTGGCCGAGCTGACTGGCATTGCAGTGGTGGCCGACTTTAGAAGTCGAGATTTGGCCGCCGGTGGACAAGGCGCGCCCTTGGTACCGGCTTTTCACCAGGCGGTGTTTGGAGCCGCTGCGGCGACAGCGACCACAAAAGTGACAAGCGGTCCCACCTTGGTCTTGAACCTGGGGGGCATGTCCAACCTGACGGTCATTCAAGGCAAAGCGGCTTTGGAACATGACCCTCCGGATAGCCCCCATGTTTTGGGCTTTGATTGCGGGCCTGGTAATGTGTTGATGGATGGGTGGTGTCAGCTGCACAAAGGTGCGGCTTTTGACCAATACGGACGATGGGCAGCCCAAGGTCAAGTGCACCTTGGCTTGCTCCAGCAACTGCTAGATGCGCCCTTTTTCAAGCAATCGCCGCCCAAAAGCACGGGCCGCGACCTGTTTCAGATGGACTGGCTGCATGCCCAACTTGAACACCACAAAGCCTTAGCGCCAGCCGATGTGATGGCCACACTGACCGAATTGACCGCTTGCGTGTGCAGCCAAGACGCCATGCGCTGCTCAAGCAATGCCGCCCTGTTGATGGTGTGTGGTGGCGGTGCCCTCAACAGCCATTTGATGCAAAGGCTGCAAGCGCACTTACCCGACTGGCGGGTTTGCTCAACTTCCGAGTTTGGTTTGCCACCTATGCAAGTGGAAGCCGCAGCCTTTGCGTGGTTGGCACGACAGCGCCTGAACCACCAAACCTCGAGCCTTCAAAGCGTCACGGGCGCTCAAGGCGCCCGTGTATTGGGAAGTGTGTATCCCGCTTAAAGCAAGCAGGGATTTAAATTAAACCGAGAATGAAGACCCGCAACCGCATGTGGTGGTAGCGTTGGGGTTTTTGATGACAAACTGGGCACCTTGCAAGTCTTCTTTGTAATCGATCTCAGCGCCCACTAGATACTGGTAGCTCATGGCGTCAATCAACAAGGACACACCGTTTTTGGTCATGGTAGTGTCGTCTTCGTTGGTCACTTCGTCAAAAGTGAAGCCATACTGAAAGCCTGAGCATCCGCCGCCCTGCACAAACACCCGCAATTTCAGATCAGCATTGCCTTCTTCGGCAATCAGGTCAGCCACTTTGGCGGCCGCGCTGTCGGTAAACACCAAAGCGGTGGGCATTTCGGTCACGGTATTTTCGGCAACTGCACTCATTTCAATCTCCAGTCATTGATCACTTGGTGATTAGTGTAGCATTTTGCTCGGGATTAGGCTTTTTAGCCTGAGACCCAACTTATAGGTTGTTGGCGGCCAGCTTGAGCGCTGGCTTTTCTCCTTGAGGCATCAAGGGGCTGAGCTGACCCACAATCAAAGCGCCTTGATGCATTTCAAGGGCGGCGTAGTACACATCACCGTCGATACGTGCGGTGGGCTGCAACTCCAGCATCACGCGCGCGCACACCGGACCTTGCACCGCCCCGTTGATGATGACGTGGTCTGCATGAACCTCGCCAACCACCGTAGCGGTTTCTGAAATCACCAAAATACTGGGGGCGTCGGGGTTGGCGCGTACATCACCCTGCACCGCACCGTCTATGCGCATACCTTCGGTGAAGTGCAAATTGCCTTCAATTAAGGTGCCTTCTGCAACCAGACTCTTGATGGGGGGCTGTCTTTTTTTTCCAAACATGGCGACTCCAGTCGGTCTTTATCAATCAGAACGCTGTGTGTTCACAGGCGGATCTGAATACTAGCTTAACTAGTTGACAGGCTTTAAATTGAAGTTTTGAGAAGCCTTGATGATGCTGCCGTCCAACACTCGGGCGGTGACGGTTTTCACCTGTACTTGGCTAGGCAGCTCCATCAACCCTTCTAAACGAGCGTACTGCTTGAACCTCAAAGGTTTGGAGCCCTCGGCAATAGCGGAGGTCCAAGCTTTGCCAGCCAATACCCCGTTGAGGGTGACTTCCAACTGGCCATTGAATTCAGCCGCATTTTTGGCGGGCTGAATTACCAACACCTGCCACTTCAATCGGTCATTGACCACCTCCGCCTGCAGCGCCCGAATGGCAAGCTGATCGCCGCCAGCGCTGGGAATGAGCTTTTCAAAGAAGCCCAGATCGTCGCGCAAGCTGCGGTTTTGATCTTCCAGCTGGCGGATTTGTTGGGTGAGCTTGTCTTGGGAGGCCTTTTCGGCCGTGAGCATCATGGAAGCGGTGTTGGCCATGGACACAGCTTTGTCGCGCTCTTCGCGCAGGGTGTCCACTTGGTCTTTTAAGGTGGTGGTGTCCAGCCGAAGTTGTTTGAATTCTTCTGTGCGTCCGCCATCCAAGCCTGCAATGTCGCGGCCAAACTCAAACGCCCAAAGCCCAATGGCCGCGCAAAACCCCAACACGATGGCCACCAAGGCCCAGCGCAAAGGCCAAGGTAGGTTGCTGCGCACCGCCATGCGCGGGGCGCTGATGGTGAGCCGTCGTCTGAGGAGTCGAAATCGCATAGGTGCGCGAGTCTAGCAGTGCATCGTGCGCTGCAACAAAAAACCCCGCCAGGCCGGAGCCAAGACGGGGTTTGATGTGAAGCGAGAGGAGATCAGCGCTTGCTGAACTGCTTGCGGCGGCGAGCAGAGTGCAAACCGACCTTTTTACGTTCTACTTCGCGGGCGTCACGGGTGACAAACCCAGCTTGACTCAAGGCAGGCTTGAGTGCTGCGTCGTAGTCGATCAGCGCACGGGTAATGCCATGGCGGGTCGCACCCGCTTGGCCGGACTCACCGCCGCCATTGACGTTGACCTGAATGTCGAAGGTTTCGACATGGTTGGTCAGCATCAAAGGCTGTTTGGCGATCATGATCGACGTTTCGCGGCCAAAGTACTCCTGAATGTCTTTGCCATTCACGATAATTTTGCCGGTGCCTTTTTACAGAAACACGCGGGCGACGCTGGATTTGCGACGGCCGGTGCCATTGTTCCATTCACCAATCATTCGGGTAGCTCCTTAAATGGCCAACACTTGGGGTTGCTGAGCAGTGTGCGGGTGCTCTGCACCGCCGTACACCTTGAGCTTTTTGATCATGGCGTAGCCCAAAGGACCTTTAGGCAACATACCCTTAACGGCCTTTTCCAGCGCGCGGCCGGGATGCTTGGACTGCATGTCGCGAAAGTTGGTGGCGTAAATACCGCCCGGAAAACCGGAATGGCGGTAGTACATTTTGTCGAGCTCTTTAGCGCCGGTCACACGCAATTTGGATGCGTTGACGACAACAATAAAGTCTCCGGTATCGACGTGAGGCGTATAAATGGCCTTGTGTTTGCCGCGTAGAC
>CAMAWQ010000033.1 GCA_945862005.1 Hylemonella gracilis
CAAATGAGCATCGAAATGATTGAAGACGAAGAGTTCAACCAAGGCACCTTGATCAAGGTTATTGGCGTGGGCGGCGGTGGCGGCAACGCTGTGGAACACATGATCGTGAGCGAAGTGCAGGGCGTGGAATTTATTTGCGCAAACACCGATGCCCAGGCCTTAAGCCGCAGCAGCGCCCATAAAGTGGTGCAGTTGGGCGACGGCGGTTTGGGTGCCGGCAGCAAGCCCGAAAAAGGCCGCGAAGCCGCAGAAATGGCAGTAGAAAACATTCGCGAAGCCATCGACGGCGCCCACATGCTGTTCATCACCGCCGGCATGGGTGGCGGTACCGGCACCGGAGCCGCCCCCGTGATTGCCCGCGTGGCCAAAGACATGGGTATCTTGACCGTGGGCGTGGTCACTAAGCCCTTCGATTGGGAGGGCGGACGCCGCATGACCAACGCCGACGCCGGTTTGGCCGAGCTGGAGGCCAATGTGGACTCGCTGATTGTGGTGCTCAATGAAAAACTGCAAGAAGTGCTGGGCGACGACATCACCCAAGACGAAGCCTTTGCCAGTGCCAACGACGTGCTCAAAAACGCGGTGGGCGGTATTGCCGAAATCATCAACGTGCCTGGGCATGTGAACGTGGACTTTGAAGACGTGCGCACCGTCATGGGCGAGCCTGGCAAAGCCATGATGGGCACGGCTTTGGCCAACGGCCCCGATCGCGCGCGTATTGCCGCCGAACAAGCGGTGGCTTGCCCATTGCTTGAAGGCATCGACCTGTCGGGCGCAAGGGGTGTGCTGGTGCTGATTTCTGCCGCTAAGGGCAGCCTGAAGTTGTCAGAGTCCAAGCTGGCCATGAACACCATCCGCGCCTATGCCTCGGCAGATGCACACGTGATTTACGGCACCGCCTACGACGATTCCTTAAGCGACCAAATCCGTGTGACCGTGGTGGCCACCGGTCTGTCGCGCCAAGGGGTTCGCCGCACCGCGCCGCTGCAGGTCTTGCGCACCGGTACCGACAACGTAACCTTGTCCATGATGCCCACCTTAGGTGGCAGCCACTCTGGCTTACAGGCTGGCATGCATTCAAGCCCCATGGCCCAGCCCGACTATCCCAGTATGGCCACCCCTAGCGTGTGGCGCACCCGCGACCGCACTCAAGCTGCAGCCAAAGTGGACGCTTTGGCCACCGGCGGTATGGATGACATTGAGATTCCGGCCTTTCTGCGCAAGCAGGCGGACTGAGTCTGGATGCGACGTTTAATGCGTAACCCGTCTGTTGACTCGGCCATTGGCTAGGTTGACGACGGGACTCATTAAAATACCAGTGTGATTCAACAAAGAACCATCAAATCTCTAACCCGTGCCGTTGGGGTGGGTTTGCACAGCGGGCAGCGTGTGGAAATCACCCTGAGGCCTGCCGCACCCGACACCGGCGTTGTGTTTCGGCGGATCGATTTGGCTCAGCCGGTGGATATACCGGTGTCTGCGCTGGCGGTGAGCGACACAAGACTGGCTTCAACCTTGTCCAACGGCGGGGTGAAGGTGCACACGGTTGAGCATTTGATGTCAGCTTGCTCCGGCCTGGGGCTCGACAATTTGTATGTGGACATCACGGCCGAAGAAGTGCCTATTTTGGATGGGTCTGCTGCGTCTTTTGTTTTTTTGCTGCAAAGCGCGGGCATTGAACTGCAAAACGCGCCCAGGCGCTTTATCCGTCTGCTGGAGCCTATTGAGGTGCGCCAAGGTGAGGGCGCTGCTGCTAAATGGGCGCGGCTGGAGCCTTACAACGGGTTCTGCTTGAGTTTTGAAATTGACTTTAAACACCCCGCGGTGGACGCCACAGGCCAAAGCGTGAGCTTTGACTTGAGCAGCAACACTTACGTGCGAGATATTGCGCGGGCACGCACTTTTGGTTTCACCCGCGATGTGGAAACCATGCGCTCGCTCGGCTTGGCCATGGGGGGCGGTTTGGACAACGCCATCGTGATGGACGACTACAAAGTGCTCAATGCTGGCGGCCTGCGCTACGACGACGAGTTTGTGAAACACAAAATACTGGACGCCATGGGCGACCTGTATTTGCTGGGTAAGCCTTTACTGGCCAGGTACAGCGCGTTTCGATCAGGCCATGCCTTGAATAACGAATTGCTCAGAGTCTTGCTGGCACAAACCCAAGCATGGGAAACCGTGGTGTTTGAAGACGAACTTACTGCCCCGCAAGGTTTTGCTCAACTGGCGCCTGCCTGGTAAGCTACTTAATTAACGACTGCGCCCACCCTTGTACATGCCGCTCGTTGCGCGCTGAAGCGTTGTGACCTTATTCAGTTGCGCCATGGCCTGGCCCACGTGAGCGTGGGTGATGGCAATGCCCAACGCATCGGCGGCATCGGGCCCGGGCAAGGCGGGCAGGTTTAATAAGCGTTTGACCATTTCTTGTACCTGATGTTTTTGCGCTTTGCCAAAACCCACCACCGCTTTCTTCATTTGCAGGGCGGTGTATTCAGAGACCTCTAAGGGGTGCGCCACCAAGGCGCTTAAACAGGCGCCCCGTGCTTGACCGAGCAAGAGCGAAGACTGAGGGTTGGTGTTGACAAACACAATTTCAACCGCCGCCGCCGTGGGCTGGTAGCGCTGAACGACCTCTTGGACCCCTTCAAACAAGACGCGAATGCGGCCAGGCAAATCGCCCGTGGCCAATGCCGTGGTGCTGATGGTGCCGCTGGCCACATACGCGAGCTGTGAACCGGTGGCTTCCACTACCCCAAAACCGGTGGTGCGCAGGCCTGGGTCTATGCCCAAAATTCGGACCATAGATGCCACAACCATTAAGGGAGCTTGGCCCTGCTCAGCCGCCCCGTAATCACCTGCGCACGCTGTGTCAGGTAAGGGGAGTTGGGCAATTTTTCAAAATATTTGGGCCTAGGCAACATAACCGCTAGGCGCGCGGCCTCGTAGGGCGTGAGATGCGCTGCAGACTTGCGAAAGTAATGCCTTGCAGCGGCTTCAGCGCCAAAGACACCCTCACCCCACTCCACATGGTTGAGGTAAATCTCCAAAATACGGCGCTTGGTGAGCATGGCTTCCAGCATGTGAGTCAGCAGAAATTCTTGAGCTTTGCGCAGGAGTGTGCGCTCACCTGAAAGAAACAGGTTTTTGGCCAGTTGCTGTGTGATGGTAGAGCCACCCACCACTTTGGTGGGTGTTTGTTGGTTTTTGAGCCAGGCTTTTTCTAGGGCATCCCAGTCCACGCCGTCGTGGTACACAAAGCCATCGTCTTCAGACACGATGACCGCGCGCTTGAGGTGGTCCGAAATTTGGCCATAGCTCACCCAGTTCTGTCGCCAAGCCAAGCTCTGTTTTTGTTGCACAAGGCGCATGGCCTCCGAGCGTTCAAAGGTGGTGGAGGCGACGGGCAGCCAGGCCATCAAAGCAATTTGCATCACAAAAAACAGCTGCAGCAAGACCAGCGCCATGACCACCAGCAACACCCAGCGGCCCAGGGCGCTGGCCATATGGATTTGTACATTAATCAGGCTGCGCATAGCTATCGTGTATGTAAGTGCAAGCTCACCGCGCACCCGCGGGGGTACTCACACGGGTTTCCAGAGTGTCGTCACGCGTGAATTTAAAGCGCGACACCACCACAATTTGGTCGGCTTGTTGCCGCATGGCTGGACTGAATTTGCCAAAAGGGCCGGCTTGTCGCACGATGGCCTGGGCGTAGCGGTCAAGCTGTGAATTACCCGAACTGTCCACGATGTCGGTTTTCAAAATCTGACCATCGTGCTGCACGGTGACCACCATGGTCAGCTCCCCGTACAGTTTTTGCCCACCAGCTTGCGGGAAATTGCTGGTGCCTTTGTCTTCTACCGTGCGGCGCAAGCGGTCGTAGTACAGGGCGTACACCTCTTCTCGGGTCGAGGGGCTGACGTAGCGTTTTTTAGGGCCGGTGTTGTCTTCCTGGATGCGCCGCTCAATTTCAGCCAGCTGCCTGAGCAATTGGCGTTTTTTGAGCTCGGCGGCTTGTTCTTCAGCGTCTTGGGTGTCGGGCTCGGGTTTCTTTTCAAGTAAGGCAGCCATTTGCTGGCGCACTTGGGCCAACAGCTGCTGCTGGCGGGCTTGAAGGGCTTTCACCTGGGGTTGGGACTGGTCATCCAAGGTTTCGCCCAAGCTGTTGATGAGGGCCGGCGGTAAGGGGCTGGCGGCACGACCGCTTTGGAGCGTGCCCCCCCCCTCCAGGTTGGCTTGGGCTATGGCTTGAGCTTTGGTGGGGGCTGAGGTGCTGCGGGCGTTGACCAACACCACTTCTAAGGGCGTGTCTTGAAATATTCGGTTGAAGGTTTCAGGGTCGGTAAAGCGCAGGGTTAACAAACCAGCGTGCACCAATACCGAAACACCCAAGGCCCACTGCAAGGGAGTGACCGTTGCCAACAGAGAGCGCAAGGCTTGCAACATCAACCCGCAGCAGGGGAATTTTCTGAGGGATGCTGAGGTGTGGGCTCCTCCACATCCACCGCAATGGCCAAAGACAAGCTGGCAGCCACGCCTGCGTCATCGGTTTCAGCGTCTTCAGCTTCAGCTTCCGTATTCGGGTTGCTGGTGGACGTTGCATCCAAATGCTCGAGTACTGTGCCTTGAATATCTAGGGTAATGAAGTTGATGTCGCCCAAGCGCACTTTAAATTGGGTACCCCGAGCCGCGTCTTGCGCGCCCATCACCGGAAGCACCAAGGGCAAGGCCTCGGCACGTAACAACTGGTCTTTGATGATGGAGCCTGCCAGTTCGGTAACACCTTGCTGCTGCAGGTACTGCAAGGTCCAAAAGCGCTCCATGGATGACTGGTAGGCGTTGTAAGCGCTGTAGGCGGCCTCAAAACTGGAAATGATGGCAAACAAATCGGCGTCTTTGGGCTTAAAGGGCGCAGCCAGAGCTGCGGTGCTGCCATGCCGTACGGCCGCCAAAATTTGCCACTGGTTCACCAAATCGGTGTAGCGGCGCAGAGGCGACGTGCTCCAGGCGTAGGCCGGCACCCCGATACCGGCATGGGGTAAGGGCTTGGTGCCCATACGCACCTTAATGCCCGGCGCCAAGCTGGCTTGGCTGCGGTAAATGGCGGGCACGCCTAACTCGCCCAACCATTGCCCCCAAGTGCTGTTGGCCAAAATCATGGTTTCGGCCACGATCAAATCCAGCGGGGCACCGCGCCGCCTTTGAGTGATGTCCACCTGTTCGTGGCCCTGCGGCTCCGGACCAGCGATATCTAGCAATCGGAAATTAAAGTCGGGTCGATTGAAATTTTCTGGCTTGCCGCGCACCTGTTCGCGTTGTGCCTTGAGCTGGAGCGCCAAGCGGTACAGAAATGAAAGCTGATCTTGAAGTTCAGGCAGCGGGTCGGGGATTGCTGGCGTCTGAGCATCAGCCTGAACAGCCTCTGTAGCCTCAGTATTGCCCCCAGCATCTTCCGTGATGCCCAGCCACTGCGGTGTCACCCAAGCATCCAACTGGTCATGCCGCAGGTTGTGGGCAATGGGGACGCGCTCCACGCGAGTGCGGTGTTCTAAAACCTCTAGCGTGTGTTCATCAAGTGTCACATACAAAGACATAGCGGGGCAGGCCCGACCCGCTTGTAGCGTGAAGTATTGCACCACCGCATCGGGCAGCATGGTGATTTTGTGGCCGGGCATGTAGACGGTGCTCAAGCGCGCGCGGCCCAGTTCGTCTAAAGGGTCGCCGCGCTGCACCGATAGACCGGGCGCCGCAATGTGGATGCCCAGCGTGACGCGCCCGCTACCCAAACCTTGGACAGACAGGGCGTCATCTATTTCGGTGGTGCTGGAGTCGTCAATAGAAAAGGCTTGTACGGCAGCCAAGTCCAATGCGTCGGGCGGGTTGGACATATTGGACGTGGTGGAAGCGGAGAGTTCTGGAAAACCCGTACCCTTGGGGAACTGGTCGAACACAAACCGCTTCCAGTGGAACTGGTATGCCGATTCCACAGCCCCGGCTTGCATTAGCAAGTCCAGAGGCGCCAATTGCGTGGCCCGCGCCGCTTGGACCACAGCCTTGTACTCGGGAGCGTTTTTGTCGGGCTTGAACAAGATTTTGTAAAGCTGCTCTTTGATGGCGCCGGGGCATTGGCCTTGGCCCAGCTCTTGGGCCCACGTGTCGATCAGCACTTGGGTTTGCCGCTTTTTTTCTATGGCGGCCAGTGCTTGTTGCACCACTTCGGCAGGTGCTTTTTTAAAGTGCCCCTTGCCGCAGCGCCTAAAGTAATGTGGGGCGTCTTGCAGGGTTAACAGCATGCCCGCCTGCTGAGTTAGTGTGGGCGGGTCTTGAAAATATAGGCCTGCCATGTCTGTGCAGGAAAACTCATCTTCAGGGGCGAATTCCCAGACCAGATTCAAATCCACCTCGGTGCTCAAGGCTTGCGCCGAGGACATCAAACTGGCTGGGCTGGGCTTGTCAAACTTGATCAGCAAGTGTGCGGCTTTAACTTTGACGCGCTTGCCGGAATCCAACTCCACCTGAGCGGAGGCTTCAGCCTCAGACAAAATGCGGCCGGCTGAAAATTTGCCGGCATCTTCAAAAATGACATACATAAGGCAGATTGTCCCATTCATCCCGCCCAAGGGGCGCCATGGGCAGACGATAATTTGACACATGCCCACCGTTTTAAACCGCCGCTCCGTGCTGCACCGCATAGACCCTTTTTTAAAAGGGTTTGATGGCCCCTTGCTTTTGGCCGTGTTGTTGCTGGCGGGCTTGGGCTTGATCACCATGTACTCCTCAGGCTTTGACCACGGCACCCGTTTTGCAGACCATGGCCGCAACATGCTGATTGCCGGTATTCTGATGGTGTTGGTGGCCCAGGTGCCAACGCAGCGGCTCATGAGTTTGGCCGTTCCTTTGTATGTGGCTGGCGTGGCTTTGTTAATTGCTGTGGCCATTTTTGGGTTGACCAAAAAGGGGGCGCGCCGGTGGGTGGATGTGGGCATCGTCATCCAGCCCAGTGAAATCCTCAAAATTGCCATGCCATTGATGCTGGCGTGGTGGTTTCAAAAGCGCGAAGGGCAGTTGCGGGTGTTGGACTTTGTGGTGGCCGGTGTGTTGCTGGCTATTCCGGTAGGGCTGATCATGAGGCAACCTGACCTCGGCACGGCTATTTTGGTTCTGGCTGCCGGCATGTCGGTGATTTTTTATGCTGGCTTGAGTTGGAAGCTTATTGTCCCCCCCGTGTTGCTGGGGCTGTTAGGGGTTGTGACGCTGGTGGTGCTGGAGCCTCAGTTGTGTGCCGACGGCGTACGCTGGCCGGTGCTGCACGACTATCAGCAGCAGCGCATTTGCACCTTGCTGGACCCCACTCGAGACCCTTTGGGCAAAGGGTTTCACATCATCCAAAGCTTGATTGCCATTGGTTCAGGCGGGTTTTGGGGCAAGGGGTTTATGCAGGGCACCCAAACGCACTTGGAATTTATTCCGGAACGCACCAGCGACTTTATCTTTGCCGCCTTTTCTGAGGAATTTGGCTTGGTGGGCAATTTGGTGCTGTTGGGCTGTTTTGTGTTTTTATTGTTGCGCGGGCTCACCATTGCCATGGAAGCGCCCACTTTGTTTTCGCGCCTGCTGGCGGGCAGCGTGACCTTTATTTTCTTCACCTACGCCTTTGTCAATATGGGCATGGTCAGCGGCATCTTGCCGGTGGTGGGGGTGCCGTTGCCCTTTATCAGCTACGGGGGGACGGCCATGGTCACCTTGGGGCTGGGTTTGGGAATTTTGATGTCCATTGCCAAGTCCAAGCGTTTGGTCCAGTCTTAAACGCTGAGGCGATGCCCCCTAAAATGAAACCATGATTTCTATAGAACCCACCCTGCAGCGCTTGGATATTGCCCGTGAGCTGCTCCTCACCCCTTACGGCCTAGATGAAACCCACCTCACTCAGGCTTTGTCAGAAATTCGGGCGCATCGTGTGGACGATGCTGACCTGTATTTTCAGTACACCCGATCCGAAGGCTGGAGCCTAGAGGAAGGCATTGTCAAAACCGGTTCGTTTTCTATCGACCAAGGCGTGGGTGTGCGCGCCGTCAGTGGCGAAAAAACCGCCTTTGCCTATTCGGACGATATTTCCTGGGCCTCTTTATTAGATGCGGCCCATACCGTGCGCACCATTTCGGATTTGGGTCAAAGCGGTCGCGTCAAAACCAAGGCGCCTCCCTACAAACGCCAAGTTGCAGCAGCCCGCTCCCTATATGCAGGTATGGACCCCATTGCCACCTTGGACAGCACCGCCAAAGTGGATTTGCTGATGCAGGTCGAGCAACTGGCTCGCGCAAAAGATCCCCGCGTGGTACAGGTGATGGCGGGTTTGGCCGCGGAATACGATGTGGTCATGGTGGCGCGTGCCGATGGCATCTTGGCTGCCGATGTGCGCCCTTTGGTGCGTCTGAGCGTGACCGTGATTGCCGAGCAAAAAGGCCGCCGCGAAGTGGGTTCATCTGGCGGTGGCGGCCGGTTTGGTTTGGCCTACTTTGATCGAGCGTTGCTTGAAACCTATGTGGACCAAGCCGTGAAAGCGGCGCTTACCAATTTAGAGTCACGCCCCGCCCCTGCAGGTGAGATGACGGTGGTTTTGGGCTCTGGCTGGCCAGGCATTTTGTTGCACGAAGCCATTGGCCATGGCTTGGAGGGCGACTTCAACCGCAAGGGCTCTAGCGCCTTTTCAGGGTGCATTGGGCAGCGCGTGGCGGCTAAGGGCGTGACAGTGCTGGACGACGGCACCCTTGCCGACCGCCGCGGATCGCTCAATGTGGACGACGAAGGCAACACCAGCCAACGCAACGTGCTGATTGAAGACGGCATTTTGAAGGGCTACATCCAAGATGCGACCAACGCCCGTTTGATGAACGTGCCCCCCACTGGCAACGGCCGCCGTGAAAGCTATGCCCACGTGCCCATGCCGCGCATGACCAACACCTACATGTTGGGTGGCCAGTGCGAGCCTGAAGAAATCGTGGCCAGCCTCAAGCGCGGTTTGTATGCCACCAATTTTGGCGGTGGGCAAGTGGACATCACGTCCGGCAAGTTTGTGTTTTCGGCCAGCGAAGCCTATTGGGTGGAAAACGGCAAGATTCAATACCCCGTCAAAGGTGCCACGCTGGTGGGTAATGGTCCCGATGCGCTGACCCGCGTGAGCATGATTGGCAACGACATGGCCTTGGCCAGCGGGGTGGGCACCTGCGGCAAAGAAGGGCAAAGCGTTCCTGTAGGGGTGGGGCAGCCCACTTTGCGCATTGACGGCATCACAGTAGGCGGCACAGCTTAAGAACGAAGGAGCACCTGATGAACCCTAAACCTTCCAAACCTGCCGCTTCCACTGATGGCAGCTGGTACCCCCCTGGCTCCCAGCCCGTAGACCGCACCAGTCAGGCCGACGACGAGCGCATCAAAGACATCACCATCCTGCCGCCACCGGAGCATTTGATTCGGTTTTTTCCGATTCGCGGCACCGCTGTGGAGCAGTTGATTACCCAAACGCGCAAGACCATCCACCGCATCATGTCGGGCAAAGACGACCGCCTGCTGCTGATCATGGGGCCCTGCTCCATTCATGACCCGGCCGCAGCCTTGGAGTACGCGCGTCGCCTAAATGTGTTGCGTGACCAATATGCCGATTCCTTGGAAATTGTGATGCGGGTGTATTTTGAAAAACCCCGAACCACCGTGGGCTGGAAAGGCCTGATCAACGACCCCTATTTGGACGAGAGCTTCAAGATCGACGAGGGCTTGCGCATTGCGCGGCAGTTGCTGATTGAAATCAACAAGCTGGGCTTGCCTGCGGGCAGCGAGCTTTTAGACACCATCAGCCCTCAATACATTGGTGACTTGATTGCTTGGGGCGCCATTGGTGCGCGCACCACCGAGAGCCAAGTCCACCGTGAATTGGCCTCGGGCATCAGCGCCCCGATCGGGTTCAAAAACGGAACTGATGGCAACATCAAAATCGCCACCGATGCGATTCAGGCGGCCTCGCGCGGGCACCACTTTTTGTCTATTCATAAAAACGGCAGTGTGTCTGTGGTGCAAACCAAGGGCAACCCAGACTGCCACGTGATTGTGCGGGGCGGCAAAGCCCCCAACTACGACGCCGCCAGCGTGGACGCTGCTTGCAAAGACTTGGCTGCAGCCAAGTTGCCCGCATCGCTGATGGTGGATTGCAGCCATGCCAACAGCAGCAAGCAACATGAAAAGCAGTTGGAAGTGGCGCGCGACATTGCGGCGCAAATGTCGGGCGGCTCGAAACAGATTTTTGGGGTGATGGTGGAAAGCCATTTGCATGGCGGCGCCCAAAAATTCACACCAGGAAAAGACGATCCTGCCAAACTTGAGTTTGGCAAAAGCATCACCGATGCCTGCTTGCACTGGGAAGACTCTTTGCAGGTGGTGCAGGTTTTGGCCGACGCTGTAAAAGCACGCCGCAAAAAATAAACTAAGGCATCTGGCTCGCTTATTGGGTTGCTGCTTGCAGCGCCTGCAGCAGGCGTTGGTGTACACCACCAAAACCGCCGTTGCTCATGCACAGCAGGTGGTCGCCGGGAAGCGCCGCTTGGAGCACTTGTTGCACCAATTCGTCAATGCTGTGGGCCACCTGAGCTTTGTTGCCCATGGGGCTGAGGGCGTCTTGGGCATCCCAATCCAAACCGCCTGCATGGCAAAACGCCAGGTCAGCCGCTTCAAGGCTCCAAGGGAGTTGGGCTTTCATGGTGCCCAGTTTCATCGTATTGCTGCGCGGCTCAAAAATAGCCAAGATGCGGCTGGATTGGACCTTACGCCTCAAACCATCCAACGTGGTGCGCATGGCAGTAGGGTGGTGGGCAAAGTCGTCGTACACCGTGATGCCCCGAACCTGGCCTCGTATTTCCATACGCCGCTTGACGTTTTCAAAACTGCACAGGGCTTGAGCCGCCACGGAGGGGGCCACGCCCACATGGTCGGCCGCTGCAATGGCGGCCAGCGCATTGAGTTGGTTGTGCACGCCTTGAAGCCCCCACGCCACTTGGCCTACAAGGTTGCCCTGAAAGAGCACATCAAACCTATCGGGCTCGCCTTGTGAAGTAAAGTCGCTCACCACGGCACCAAAGCTGCGAACCTCGCTCCAACACCCGGAGTGCAAAACGCGTGTCAAACTTTCTTCCAGCCCGTTGATCACCACACGACCTTGGGTGGGCACCGTGCGCACCAAGTGGTGAAACTGGCGCTCTATGGCTGCAAGGTTGTCAAAAATGTCGGCATGGTCGAACTCCAGGTTGTTCAAAATGGCGGTACGAGGGCGGTAGTGCACAAACTTGCTGCGCTTGTCAAAAAAAGCGGTGTCGTATTCGTCGGCTTCTATGATAAAAAAGGGGTTTGGAGCCCCTAAGCGCGCAGAAATACCGAAGTTCAAAGGCACTCCACCCACGAGAAAGCCAGGATTTAAGCCCGCACATTCCAAAATCCAGGCCAACATGGAGGTGGTGGTGGTTTTGCCGTGGGTCCCAGCTACGGCCAACACGTGGCGACCTTGAAGCACATGTTCTGCCAACCATTGCGGGCCGCTGGTATAGGGCAGGCCAGCATCCATTAGGGCTTCCATGAGAGGGAATTTGGGTTGACCGTCCGGCAGGCGTTGGCGACTGACCACATTGCCAATCACAAACATGTCGGGCTTTAAAGCGAGTTGGTCCGCGCCAAAGCCTTCCATCAGCTCGATGCCCAGCGCCTGAAGTTGGTCACTCATGGGCGGGTACACCCCAGCATCGCAACCGGTCACGCGGTGTCCCGCTTCACGTGCCAAAGCAGCCAAGCCGCCCATGAACGTGCCACAAATGCCCAATATATGTATATGCATTGGCGGATTTTAGAGAGCTACTCAAGCTGCACAATAGACACATGCGCTCTCAAGACCCTGGTTTTTTTGATTCTGACTCCGCCACGCACGGTTCCGTAATACAAAGCGTGGCTGCCACGGCGGCGCAGCTGATTGTGGAAGAGGGCTTGGAATATGGACCTGCCAAGCGCAGGGCGCTCAAGCAGCTTGGGCTGCCCCCGCGCACACCTCTGCCGGGTAATGATGAAGTTGAAGCGCAGGTGCGCGACTACATTGAGCTGTTTTGCGCCGATACACAACCTTTGGAGCTATTGGCGTTGCGCCGTTTGGCTGTGCAGTGGATGGAGCGCCTGCACATGTTTCGACCCTACCTGAGCGGAGCGGTTTGGCATGGCACGGCCACCAGACGCTCTGATATTTACCTGCAGTTGTTTTGTGATGACTCCAAGTCCGCTGAAATTGCCCTGATTGATTTGGGCATCGCCTATGAGCCCAGAACGGTGAACGGGTTTCGCCACGAGCCGGTCGAAGCTTTGAGCTGCTCGGTACCTTGCCCTGAGTTGCGCGACACGGTGGGGGTGCACTTGATGGTTCATGATGCGGACGACATCAGAGGCGCTTTGCTCAAAGATCCACAGGGTCGAAAACCCAGGGGCGATGCGGCCGCAGTTCGTGCCTTACTGGCCCTAAACGAGGTGAACAAATGACAGAACCTTCACATAAGCCCATCACCACCCGAAGGGTATTGCTTTACACGGTGGGCCTGACCGCTGGCTTGGCGGGCTTGACTTGGGCCTGGCGGCAAAGTGGTTGGGGTGATGTGGCCGGCAAGACTGGCATGGTTGAAGCGCAAGCCCTGTGGGGCTTAAGTTTTGACAAGCCTGACGGTGAGCCTTTGCCCATGAAGCGCTTTCAGGGTCGCCCTTTGTTGATCAACTTCTGGGCCACCTGGTGTCCGCCTTGTATTCAAGAACTTCCTTTAATTGAGTCCTTTTACAAACAACAAGGGCCTAATGGTTGTCAAGTGCTTGCTTTGGCGGTGGATCAGGCAGAGCCTGTGCGGCAGTTTTTGCGACGTCAGCCCCTGAGTTTTCCGGTGGCGCTCAGCGGAGCTCAGGGTATGGGTTTGACCCAGCAGCTGGGCAATACCGCCCAAGGCTTGCCTTTTACTGTACTTTTAGGTGCAAAAGGCCAACTTTTGCAGCGCAAAGTCGGGCGACTGCACGAGTCAGACTTGGCCCAGTGGAGCCAGCTTTTGTGAGCGGGGGACGTGAGCGGGGACGTAGGTGGGGTCGCCCGTGGGACTCTTGGTTAGAATCCTGAAATTCGTTCTAGTCTTATCGCCAAAGCGGCAATTGCTTGGATTTCGATTGATCTGAGCTTATTTTGTTTGTAAATGACGGGAAATTGTATGGATTTGCGCAAGCTTAAAACCTTGATTGATTTGGTTTCGGACTCCAATGTGACCGAATTGGAGATCACCGAAGCTGAAGGCAAGGTACGTATCGTCAAAGGGTCTGCCCCATCGGGTCATGCTTACTTAGCCAACCCTGGCGCAGGTTTGGGTTCTGGTACAGGCTTTTCAGATGGTGTGACTTCCAGTTCCCCTATCCAAACGGCTGTTTCAGGCAATTCCAACGCAAATGTTGGGCTGGTTGCCCAAACCAGTCCACTAGCGCCTGCGATCCTCTCTGGCGCGGGTACGGTGGAATCGGCGGCCAGCTCTGGCCATACCGTTAAGTCGCCCATGGTGGGCACGTTTTACCGTTCGGCCTCTCCAGGCAGCAAGGCTTTTGTAGAGGTGGGTTCCGTGGTGAACCAGGGTGATACCTTGTGCATTGTTGAGGCCATGAAAATTTTGAATGAAATTGAGTCGGACAAGGCTGGAACTGTGATGCAAATTTTGGGTGAAAACGGCCAGGCTGTGGAATATGGCCAACCTTTGTTTGTGATCGAGTAAAGGTTTTTAGAGCATGTTTAAGAAAATTCTGGTCGCGAACCGGGGCGAGATTGCCTTGCGCATCCAGCGCGCTTGCCGCGAGTTGGGTGTTCAGGCAGTGATGGTGTACTCCGAGGCCGATCGAGAAGCCAAATACGTCAAGTTGGCGGAAGAAGCTGTCTGTATTGGCCCCGGGCCCTCCGCCCTGAGTTACCTCAATATGCCTGCCATTATTTCGGCAGCCGAGGTAACCGACGCCGAAGCCATACACCCAGGCTATGGATTTTTGAGCGAAAACGCCGACTTTGCCGAACGGGTGGAGCAAAGCGGCTTCCAGTTTATTGGCCCCACACCCGAGGCCATCCGCATGATGGGCGACAAAGTGTCCGCTAAGCAAGCCATGATTCGCGCGGGCGTGCCTTGTGTGCCCGGCTCTGAGGGGGAGTTGCCGGACGACCCCGCTCAAATACGCCGCATTGCTAAAACCATAGGTTACCCCGTCATCATCAAAGCGGCTGGCGGCGGTGGAGGGCGAGGCATGCGGGTGGTGCATACCGAGGCGGCTTTGGTCAATGCAGTGCAAATGACCAAGGCCGAGGCGGGCGCTGCATTTGGAAATCCTGCGGTGTACATGGAGAAATTTCTGCAAAACCCGCGGCATATTGAAATTCAGGTGCTGGCTGACAAGTTCAGAAACGCCGTGTACTTGGGCGAGAGAGACTGTTCTATGCAGCGCCGCCACCAAAAAATTATTGAAGAAGCGCCGGCCCCTGGCATTGCCCGCAAGCTCATTGAAAAAGTGGGCGAGCGCTGCGTCGCGGCATGCAAAAAAATGGGTTACCGAGGTGCAGGTACGTTTGAGTTTTTGTACGAAAACGGCGAGTTTTACTTTATTGAAATGAACACGCGGGTGCAGGTGGAGCACCCTGTGACTGAAATGGTGACGGGTATTGACATTGTCAAAACCCAAATCATGGTGGCCGCGGGCGAGAAGTTGCCGTTCATTCAGCGCGACATTGAGATTCATGGACATGCCATTGAGTGCCGACTCAACGCAGAAGACCCTTACAAGTTCACACCTTCGCCAGGCCGCATCACTATGTGGCACGCTCCGGGCGGGCCGGGCGTTCGGGTGGATTCCCATGTTTACACCAATTATTTTGTGCCGCCCAATTACGACTCCATGGTGGGCAAAATCATCGTACACGGTGATACCCGCGATCAAGCTATGGCCCGTATGCGCACAGCTTTGGCCGAAACGTTGGTAGAGGGTATTTCCACCAATATTCCCTTGCACCGCGAGTTGATGGCGGATGCCAAGTTCATGGCGGGTGGCACCAACATCCACTACCTTGAAGAGTGGATGGCGCGTCGCACGCGCTGAAAATCAGCGCACCCTATAAGCCCCCCAATGTTTGAGCTCAAACTGTTGTGTCCGCAAGGTCAGGTGGACACCATCAGCGATGCCTTGGAGGCATTGGATGCCGTGAGTGTGAGCGTGGAAGATGCCGACGCCCACACGCCTGCAGAGCAAGCTTTGTTTGGTGAGCCTGGTATGCCGCCGCCACAAGAGGGGTGGCAGCGTTCGCGCATCGTGGCTTTGTTTTTAGAGGAAGCCGCAGCACAGGAAGCATCGTCTTTAATCACGCTGCAAGATTTTTTTGCGAGCTCGCAGATTTTGGGGGTGTCCGAATTACCCGACCAAGACTGGGTGCGTTTGACCCAGTCGCAGTTTGAGCCCGTGGCCATCACGCCCAGTTTTTGGGTGGTGCCCAGCTGGCATGAGCCACCTCAAGAGGCTCGCACCATCATCCGTTTGGACCCCGGTTTGGCCTTTGGAACCGGCACCCACCCCACCACCCGCATGTGCCTGCGCTGGCTCGCGGGCCAAAACTTGTCAGGCTTGCGGGTGTTGGACTACGGTTGCGGTTCTGGCATCTTGGCCATTGGGGCATCCAAGATGGGGGCCGTTTCTATCGATGCGGTGGATATAGACGAAGCCGCCGTGCAGGCCACGCGCTTAAATGCTCAAGCCAATCAGGCTCAGCTCAATGCTGGTTTGCCCCAACAAGCACAAGGCACTTACAACGTGGTGCTGGCCAATATTTTGGCTTCACCCCTTAAGGTGTTGGCACCTTTGTTGGTGTCGCATGTGGCGGTAGGAGGGCACTTGGTATTGGCCGGAATTTTGGAGCGTCAGACCGATGAGCTCAAGGAGGCTTATGCCGCTTGCTTGAAGCAAGATCATGCGGGCGCGCGCGCCGGTGCGCTGGAAGTCACCGACTCCGAAGACGGTTGGATCCTCATGACCGCGCTCCTACAATGACATGCAATGAGCGTCATCACCCAATGCCCTGCCTGTAAAACCTTGTTCAGGGTCACCCCAGAGCTTTTGCTTGCGTCTGAGGGCTGGGGTCGTTGCGGGCAATGCCGCGAAGTGTTTGAAGCCAAGCCTTACACCCCGCCGCCTCAAATGCCGGCCCTGGACTTCAGCGCCTCGCCGATGTTGGATGCTTACAGTTTTCCTCCCGTGGATTCGGCCAGTGACTCTTCAGAACCACGTGAGGGCATATTTTCCGAAGACGATGAGGGCCGCCATATTCGTCATCCTTGGCTTGCAGGCTCAGTTTGGGGCGTGTTGACCTTGGCGTTGTTGGGGGCGGGGAGCTTGCAGTATGTGCTTCATCAGCGAGATGCTTTGGTGGCCCAAAAGTCCACGTGGGCTGCCCCCATTCAAAAGGTTTGCGCTTGGTTGGGTTGCGAGATCCTGCCCTACCGTGATGCCGATGCGGTGGTGATTGAAGGCTCATCGTTCAGCCGGACTGCTTCGGGCGATTTTCGGTTAAGTCTGACCCTTAAAAATACTTCAGCCTATGAGTTGGCGGCCCCCGCGCTGGAGCTAACCTTAACCGATGCACTTGACCAAGTCGTGCTGCGTAAAGTCATGGCGCCAGCTGATCTGGGCTGGCCTTCGGGCCGCTTCATGCCGGAGCACACCGTGCAATTGGACGTGGCGGTGCAGTTGCAGCCAGCGGCCGGCGCACCCGGACCCGTAGTGGCCACTTCCAGCGTGGCGGGTTATCGGGTGCTGGCTTTTTACCCCTAATTTTTTAACTCTAAAACTTGTTATGACCACACTGATTTGCGGATCCCTAGCCTTTGACACCATCATGAACTTTGAGGGGCGCTTTCAAGAGCAAATCCTTCCTGATCAACTGCACATTTTGAATGTATCGTTTTTGGTGCCCACCTTGCGCAGAGATTTTGGCGGTTGCGCTGGCAATATTGCCTACGCACTCAAGGTTTTAGGCGGCCATCCCATGCCCATGGCCACTTTAGGCAATGACGGCCAAGACTATTTGCAGCGCTTGCAAGACTTGGAAATTCCCACCCAGTTCGTGCGCCAAATCGGGTACACCTACACCGCCCAAGCCATGATCATGACTGACCGCGATAACAACCAAATCACGGCCTTTCACCCGGGCGCCATGACCTCGGCGCACCTCAATCAGATAGAGGCGCACCCCGACGTCAAGTTGGGCATCATTTCTCCGGATGGGCGAGACGCAATGCTCGAGCATGCTCAGCAGTTCAAGCGTTTGGGTATTCCGTTTGTGTTTGACCCTGGTCAAGGTCTTCCCATGTTTGACGGCACGGAGCTGGCGCAGTTTGTCGAGCAGGCCACATGGGTCACGGTGAACGACTACGAAGGCAAGATGTTGTGTGAGCGCACGGGTTGGTCGGCTCAAGACATTTCACATCGCGTGAAAGGTTTGATCATCACCATGGGTCATGAAGGCAGCCAAGTGTGGGTAGACGGCGAGATGACGCATGTGCCCCCAGTGCAAGCTGTGGAGGTGGTGGATCCTACAGGCTGCGGCGATGCTTACCGGGGCGGATTACTTTATGGTTTGGAGAAGGGCTGGCCGTTGGTGCGTTGCGCCGAATTGGGCAACCGCATGGGCTCGCATAAAATTGCACACCGTGGACCGCAGAACTATGTGGTCAACCCAAACGCTTGGGGTCTTTGACACAAAAAAGCCCGATGCCTTGCGGTCATCGGGCTTGACGATCAACTTCTGAATCAGGGCTTGGTGGCTGTAGGAAACGGCCAGGCAGCCTGAGGGTTCAGAGTGGTCTGTGCTGCAGGAGTAGAGGCCGCAGGTTTTGCAGCGGGTGCTTTCGCGGCTTTCTTCGCGGCCGGCTTTTTGGCAGCTTTCTTGGCAGCAGGTTTTTTGGCAGCAGGCTTCTTAGCCGCTACTTTTTTGGCTGGAGCCTTTTTAGCAACAACCTTTTTGGCCACAGCTTTTTTAGCTGGAGCTTTCTTGGCGGCTACCTTTTTTGCCGGAGCTTTTTTAGCTACGACTTTTTTCGCCACAACTTTTTTAGCTGGAGCTTTCTTCGCGGGAGCGGCCTT
>CAMAWQ010000034.1 GCA_945862005.1 Hylemonella gracilis
GGCTCGCCCTTTATGAGCATTGACGAGCGCATTGCGCCAGCCATGCATTTTTCGCCCGAGGTGGCGTCTATGAACATGGGCTCCATGAACTTTGGGCTCTACCCCATGCTGGATCGGTTTACCAACTTCACCCACGACTGGGAGCGCCCGTATCTAGACAAAAGCAAAGACTTGATTTTTAGAAACACGTTTCAAGACATTGAGTACGAGCTGCAACAACTTCAAAGCCACCGCACGCGGTTTGAATTTGAGTGCTACGACATTGGGCACCTTTACAACCTGGCGCATTTTGCAGAGCGTGGCTTGGTGAAGCCGCCGTTTTTTGTGCAGTCGGTGTTTGGCATTTTGGGCGGCATAGGCGTGCACGCCGAAGATGTGGTGCACATGCGCCGCACCGCCGACCGCTTGTTTGGCCGCGACTACCAGTGGTCCGTGCTGGGCGCGGGTCGCCACCAAATGCGCATTGCCGCTAGTGCGGCGGGCATGGGCGGCAATGTGCGCGTGGGCCTAGAAGACAGCCTGTGGCTGGGCAAAGGCAAGCTGGCCCAAAGCAACGCCCACCAAGTGAAACAGGTGCGCCAAATTATTGAGGGTCTGGGCCTCGAAATAGCCACACCCGATGAAGCGCGAGAAATATTGCAACTCAAAGGTGCAGACAGCACCCACATCAAGGCGGCAGCATGAGCGAGCAACCAAGCAGCAGCCTAGGGTCTAGCCCCGTAGCCTTAATTACCGGCGGCAGCCGCGGCATTGGGCGGGCCATTGGTTTGGCCATGGCCCAGCAGGGGTTTGATGTGTGCTTCAGCTACGTGAACAACGAAAAAGCCGCGCAAGACACGGCCTTACAGATTCAAAAAACCGGCCGCCGTGCCATGGCCATCAAGGCCGATGTGGCCAGCCAAAGCCAAGTGAAGGCCATGTTTCAAACCCTTAAGTCGGCCTGGGGCCGCTTGGATGCGGTGGTCAACAACGCGGGCATTGTGGGGGAGCCGCGCTCACTCATGGACGCGTCGCAAGACCACTTGGCCGAGGTGTTTCAAACCAATGTGCTCGGCTGCTTTTTTGTGGCGGGCGAGGCCGCGCGCCTTATGTCTAACCAACAAGGCGGGCAGGGCGGAACTATTGTGAACATGTCGTCCATCGCGGCGCGCCACGGCGGTATGACCAACGAGGCGCATTACGCTGCATCAAAAGGCGCGGTGGATAGCCTCACTTTGGCCATGGCCAAAGAGCTGGCCCCACACGGCATCCGCGTCAACGCGGTGCGACCGGGGCTCATCCAAACCGAGATTCATGAAATCCATGGCGGGCAAGAATTGTTGGACCGCATTGGACCAGCGGTGCCGCTCGGGCGCGTTGGCAGCCCAGAAGAAGTGGCCGACCTGGTGACCTACCTGCTAGGCCCCAAGTCCAGCTATGTGCACGGCGCGCTGATAGATGTGTCGGGCGGGCGCTGAACCCCAAATTATGTCAACCGGCAAACCCTACGCTGGGCTTCTGGTGCGCTGCACCGCTTCGTGCCAGCGCGCCTTGGCGTCAGAGCGCTGTTTGGGGCTCCAGCTTGGTTTAAAGGTGCGTTGGGCCTTCCACAGCGCCGTAAGCTCGTCAGCATTGGCCCAAAGGCCGCAGGCCAAGCCCGCCAAATAAGCCACACCCAGCGCGGTGGTTTCGGTGACGCTGGGGCGCACCACATCCACGCCCAGCACGTCGGCTTGCATTTGCATCAGCAAGTCGTTGCGGCAGGCGCCGCCGTCCACGCGCAACTCGCTTAAGTGCAGGCCAGAGTCTTGCGCCATGGCGTCAAACACATCGGCGGTTTGCAGGGCAATGGCTTCTAGGGCAGCGCGGGCAATGTGGGCGCGCTGGGTGCTGCGGCTCATGCCCCACAAAGCCGCGCGGGCATGGCTGTCCCAGTAGGGCGCGCCCAAGCCCACAAACGCGGGCACCAAAGTCACCCCTTGGGTGTCGGGCACGCTGGCAGCCAAAGCTTCAACATCGGAGGCTTGCTGGATGATGCCCAGCCCATCGCGCAGCCACTGAATGGTGGCGCCTGCCATAAACACCGAGCCCTCTAAGGCGTAGCAGGTTTGGCTGGGTAAAACCTTGGCTGCATCTGCGCTGGCAGGCCCCGTCCACGCCACGGTGCTAAGCAATTGGTGGTGGCTGCGCGTGGCAGTTTGGCCGGTGTTCATCAGCATGAAGCAGCCAGTGCCATAAGTGTTTTTGGCCATGCCCGGCGCAAAGCAGGCTTGGCCAAAGGTGGCGGCCTGCTGGTCGCCCGCCACCCCCATGATGTCCACCGCAGCCCCCAGCCACTCTGGCGCGCAGGTTCCATACCAAGTGCTAGAAGGCAACACTTGCGGCAGCACTTGTGGGGGTATGTCAAAAAGCGTCAGCAAATCGGCGTCCCAGCGCAGGGTATGAATGTTGAACAGCATCGTGCGCGATGCATTGCTGGTGTCGGTGGCGTGCACGCGCCCGCCGGTGAGCTTCCAGAGCAGCCAGCTGTCTACCGTGCCAAAGGCCAGGTCTCCTGCTTCGGCACGCGCGCGCGCACCGGGGGTGTGGTCCAGCAGCCACTGCAGTTTGGTGGCCGAAAAATACGCGTCCAGCACCAAACCGGTTTTGCGTTGCAATGTGCGGGCATGGCCGTGGGACCTAAGGTGGTCGCAAGCAGGGGCGGTGCGGCGGTCTTGCCATACGATGGCCTGTGCCACGGGCACCCCCGTGCGGCGGTCCCAAAGTACCGTGGTTTCGCGCTGGTTGGTCATGCCCACTGCCGCCAACTGGCTGGCTTGCAGCTCGGCGCGTTGCAGCGCCAAGCGCGCCACGGCAAGCTGGGTGGACCAAATTTCTAAGGGGTCGTGTTCTACCCAACCCGCTTGGGGGAAGTGCTGCGTGAGCTCTTGCTGGGCCATAGCCACCATGTGACCGTGTTGGTCAAATACCAGCGCCCGCGAGCTGCTGGTGCCTTGGTCTAGAGCGAGTATGTAACCCATGGCGCCATGTTAACGGGGCTTGTAACAGCAGTGGGTCACAATAAGGCACGACCTACCCCCATCGACTTATGAGCGACTTTCTGACCATCCACTGGAACCAACAGGCCCTTTCTATTGAGGCGGCTTGGGTGGGTGTGGCAGACCCCGCCGCCCCGGTGATGGTGTTTGTGCACTGCGGGTTGGGGTCGGTGGCCATGTGGAACGACTTTCCCCACCGGTTGTGCACCTCGCTCCACATGCGGGGCTTGGTGTATTCGCGCCCCGGGTTTGGGCGGTCTTCACCCCTGAACCCCGCCCTGACCGAACTGCCACCCCACTTTATGCACCAGCATGCGCACGAGGTGTTGCCCTTGGTGCTGGAGGCGGCAGGTATAGCCGCAGAACAGCCCATTTGGCTGGTAGGCCACAACGAAGGCGCCACCATGGCTTTGTTGCACGCAGCCCAACACCCTGAACGCATGGCCGGTGTGGTGGCGTTGGCGCCGCGCATTGTGGTGGAGGGCCTCACCCAGCGCTACCTGCGGATGGCACGCCAGCGCTACGAACAATCGGCGGAAGAGAAAAGCACAGAAAGCCTGCGCAAAGGCGGTGGTTTGCATACGCGCATGGCCCTTGGGCACGACCAGCCCGAAGCGGTGTTTAGCAGTTGGAACCAAACATGGCTCAGCCCCGCGATGACCCATTGGTCTGTGGAGCGAGAGCTCATCAGCATCGCCTGCCCGGTGTTGGCAGTGCAGGGGCTAGACGACGAATTTGGCACGCTAGAGCAAATTAGAGGCGTTGCGCGCCGCGTGCCCACTACCCGTTTGAGTGAGTTGATGAATTGCGGACACGAGCCGCATCTTGATCAGCCCGAAGCCGTGTTGGTGGCCGCACGCAAATTTGTTGAGCTCTACGGCACCAAGACCAGCACCACCATCACCTCAGCTTGATGCAACCATGACCACATCCTCTCAACTCACCTCTATTCGCGTGGCTTTTATTGGCGGCGGCAATATGGCCAGCGCTATTTTGGGGGGGCTGGTTCAGCAGGGCTTGGCGGCATCGACCATTTGCGTCGTAGAGCCGGTGCAAGCTGTGCGCGAACAGTTGGTGCAACAGTGGGGCGTACACGCCACCGTTGATGCGGCTGAAGCCAGCACCCAACTGGAAAAGGCCAACTTGGTGGTGTGGGCTGTGAAGCCGCAAGTGTTTCAGGAGGCGGCTGCATCCGTGACCCCTTGGGTGGCGCAGGCCCTGCATTTAAGTGTGGCAGCCGGTATACCCAGCGCCAGCTTGGCCCAGTGGTTACACACTCCACGCGTGGTGCGCGCCATGCCCAACACGCCCGCCTTAATTGGGCAGGGCATGACCGGTTTATTTGCCAACCCCGCCGTGAGCCCAGTAGACCGCCAGTTGGCCGAGCAGGTGATGAACAGCGTGGGCCAAACCGTGTGGCTGCAAGACGAAGCGCATATGGACGCGGTGACCGCCTTGTCCGGCTCAGGACCCGCCTATGTGTTTTATGTTTTAGAGGCCATGATCCAGGCAGGCACCCAAATGGGCTTAAGCCCCGCACAGGCCCGCCAACTGGCTATTCAAACCTTCAAAGGCGCCAGCGCCTTGGCCGAAGGCAGTGCCGACGCACCCGAGTTGCTGCGCCAACGCGTCACATCTAAAGGCGGCACCACGCATGCCGCCATCAGCAGCTTGGAGGCAGATCAAGTAGGGGCGCTGTTTGTAAAAGCCCTGCATGCCGCAAGGGACCGGGGAGAGGAAATGGGCAAAGAGTTTGGAGCTTGAGTGGCTTAACTAATAAAGTTACTCAACCCGGGCGTTAAAAATAACATCGCCTATTAAGTTTTTGCTGCAACCCCACACCACCTCTCTGGTGCTGGAGCTCACGATGGTGGATGTGTCTAGGTGCACGGTGCGGCCCACCAAGGTCATTTTGTTGGGCTGCATGCTGTAAGTCACCAAAATAGCAGTTAGAGCGGGCACAGATGATTGAGCAGTTTTGGCTGCTTCTCTAGTCAGTGCTACTAGCCCTTCTTCGTTTAACTTTATTTGCCCAGACAAGTCAAGCTGACGAACAGGGTATTTGCATATTGAATTGATGTTGGCGCGCAGCAGGTCGCCCAAGTGGATGCCCAACTTTTCAGGCTTGTATGTTTGAACGTCCAGAACATCTGGTACCAATATGGCGTCTTCAGGTCTGTACATGCTGATCACGGCGATGCTGGGGTCACACAAGTCAGTGGCCAACATTTGAGTAACTTTGCGCAAATCAATGCGGCCGTACAGCTCGTTTTTGCTGATGGTGCATTTGTCGGAAATGTTGACCCCATGGTTTGCACAACCACTTGCTGTAAAAATCAACATTAATAAGATGGAAGCGTAACGCATAAGAACACTTTAAGACACTAATCAATAACAAAAGCTACGAAAATAACACATAAAAGTAGCTTGTATTTTGTTTTATTTTTTTAAAGATTAGATCGTTGATGCCGATAAGGAACATATATCAATAATTCTGGGAGTGGTTGTCATGAAGCTTAGAGCGTTAAGATATTTGCCTTTATTACCCATTTTTGTAATTACAGGGTGCGTTTATGTCCCTTTAGAACAAGCCGTGTGCGATGGTTGTAAAAAACCCGCAAAAGTTAGTTATGCAGTTACTAGGCCGATGGTGTGTAATGACTATCCTGTTACTTATCGAGTTACTTCAACTGAAGCACCGGAGAAGGTCTTCAATATCGACAAGATAACACTGGAAAATGCGTGGACGCAAGGCTATCCATATCCTGAATATGCTTACCACGGTTATCCGGCTTACCATGCTTACTCCGGCTACCCAGTCAATTCAGTTTGTGGAAGGTAATTAACATGAGGTCACCATTTTTCAATGTGTTTGTGGGCATTGCCGCTAGTATCGGGTGTGCGTGTGCTATTTCTCAACCAGTGATTGATGTCAATCCGACAATAATTTACAGAAAGGCTCCTTGGGTTACGCACCACGAAAACAGTTATGAGCCCATCACCTCCACATACAGTACAACCCAGTCTGGTATCTACAGAAGCAGTGTTGTTTTTATGGCGGATCAGCTGGAAAGAAATATAGACGCCACAAAGAAAAAATTACCAACCGTTGTAACCTCATTTAGCAACTTAGACAACCTTTCAGAAACTTCTGCATTAGGGCGCATGGTCGGAGAGCATTTAATGCATGAGTTGCTAGTAAGGGGTTGGGCCGTAAGTGATGTAAGGATTGCTAAAGAGTTAACCATCAACCGGGATGGAGAGTTAGCAATGAGCCGTGAATTGACTCGCTTGAGGTCTGTAGTTGCAGCTGAAAATGTTGTAACAGGAAGTTATGCAATTACTACTGATGGAGTTTTGCTCAGTGTAAGGGTCGTTGATTTTGCAACTGGGTTGGTGGTTTCAAGTGCTGAAACCAGGTTAAAAATAGACCCATTTGTAGGAAGGCTTATCTACAGACCGCGAGAAGTGCCAATTATTAAGATTTCAAATTAGCGTTAAGGCTAAACGCAAGAAACCAAGTTAACCCCAACCAGTGGTTGACCCTAAAGGCTTTAAAGCAGCCTTCACGGGTGCGGTGCCTCACGAGCAGGTAGTGCCAAGCCACCTGGGCCAAAGCTACTGTCAATGTGGCGCTCCATATATATAAATGCCCATGGGTGCTGGTGCGCTGCCACAGCATGCCGCCCCACGCGGCCACGTGCAGCAGGTAGCAGGCCATGACCACCGGCACATCCCAACGGCCTAAGGTGATGGCCGAGGTTTTCATGCCTATGCGCAGGTCGTCGTCGCGGTCCACCATGGCGTATTCGGTGTCGTAGGCCAACACCCAAAACAAATTGCCCAGCAGCAGCAGCCAAGCTTGCCAAGGCACAGCGTGCCACACGTTAAGCCACGTGAGCGGCTGGCCTTGCCCCAGCACCGTCGCTAACGCCATGGGTATGCCACAACTAAAGGCCACACCCAGCACCGCTTGCGGCATAGACACCACACGTTTGGCGTAAGGGTAAAGCACGGTCACGGCCAGTGCCGCCAAAGACCACGCCACCGCGATGGGGTGAATGGTGAGCACCAAGCCAAAAGCCAGCAGTGCCAACAGGGCGCCTAGCGCCAAGGCTTCGCGCACCGACACGGCGCCGGTGGTCACGGGGCGTTGCGCCGTGCGCTTGACGTGGCGGTCAAATTCGCGGTCGGCCACATCGTTCAGGCAGCAGCCCGCGCTGCGCATGAGAACGGTGCCCGCTACAAACACCACTATCAAATGCCAACCCGGAAAGCCGCCCGCCGCTAACCACAGTGCGCTGAGCGAGGGCCACAGCAGCAGCAACCAGCCTGCGGGCCGGTCCCAGCGAATCAGGTTGAGGTAGAGCGAAACTTTGCTCAAAGTAAGCCGCTCAAGACAAACGCTTCACGCCAACCAGCTCGCACGCGTAAACCGCATTGCGCAAAGCGGCAATGGCTTCATACCGGGTAAAGCTGCGGCGCCAAACCATCACCACGCGGCGGGTGGGGGGGTCTCCGGCAAAGGGTAGGTAGTGGATGTAAGGGTCGTCGTCATCGCGTTTGGCGCGCGCACTGAACGCCGACTTGGGAATGCTCAAACGCGGCACCAGCGTCACGCCCATGCCAGAGGCCACCATGTGTTTGATGGTTTCCAGCGAAGACCCCTCAAAGCTTTTGCTGATGCCTTCTGTATGTGTAGAAAAGCGGGCAAATTCGGGGCACACCTCCAGCACATGGTCGCGAAAGCAGTGGCCCGTGCCCAAGAGCAGCATGGTTTCTTGCTTGAGCTGTTCGCTGGTGATGCTGGGCTCCGAGGCCAACACGTGGTGCGAGGGCACTGCCGCGTAAAAAGGCTCGTCGTACAAAGGGGCCACAGCCAAGCCGTTGTCAGGGAAGGGCTCTGCCAATATGGCGCAGTCAATTTCGCCGGTGCGCAGCATTTCCAGCAGGCGCACGGTGAAGTTTTCGTGCAGCATCAGCGGCATTTGAGGGTTGCGCTGAATCATTTGCTTGACCAGGCCCGGCAGCAGGTAGGGCCCAATGGTGTAAATAACACCCAATTTAAGAGGGCCAAACAAGGGGTCTTTGCCGCGCTTGGCAATTTCTCTAATGTTGGCCGCCTGCTCCAGCACCGATTGGGCTTGCCGCACGATGTCTTCGCCTAAGTCGGTCACGGTGACTTCATTGGCGCTGCGCTCAAACAGCTTGACCTCTAATTCTTCTTCCAGCTTTTTTACGGCTACCGACAAAGTGGGTTGCGACACATAGCAGGCTTCGGCCGCTTTGCCAAAGTGCTTTTCGCGCGCCACTGCCACGATGTATTTGAGTTCGGTCAGGGTCATAAGAAAACCATCTTAAACGCCTTGGGGCCAAGCCCGGCTGCGGCTTAAGGTGTGGAAATGCGCAGCTGCAGCAGCTTGCGCGATGTTTCGGCACCCTCACTGCCGTAGCTGCCCCGCACGGTGCTGGACCCAGTGGAGGCAATGGTGACCCAATGGCCCACGGGCGCGCTCACGGTGGTCATCAGCTCGCTGCGGCTTTGGCTTGGCAACTCGGCGCCGGGCCGGGTGTCCAAGCGGGCGCTTTGCACCTCCACTTCCACCACCACGGCTTGCGCGCCGCCGCCCCAGGTAGGGTGCACCACCAGGCGCTGGCCGGTGTCGATCATCATAAAACCTTGCGTCACGCTCCCGCCTTTGCTGCTGCCTTGCGCGCTGCCACCCTTGGCGGTGCTGGTGGTGGTGCCTACCGTGGTGGACGTGTCGCCACCCGTAGACGATTGGCTGGACGTAAAACCTGCCACCGACTGCACCCACTGCACCGGCACGCTTTGCCCCAAGCTCATGCTCGCTTTGCTGCCGTTGCGCACTTGAATTCTTTGCGGCGTTAAAAGCTGGTCACGCTGAGAAGTGCTCCAGCTGGAGTTGCTGCCGCCAGAGGTGCTGGACCCCGCCGAACCTTCTTCCACTTGGCGCAACTCGACTGTTAATTCAATCAATGGTAAGGAAGAATTATTCGCGACCTCATGGGCAGGGCTTGGAATTATTTGTGCTGTTGGAGCAGTGTCTAAATTATTCTTGAGTATTTCTTGTGGTGCAGAATTTACAGATTCAATGGTCTTATTGGCTTGACAAATTGAAAGTCCAAATCCATAACAACCAAGCCAAGTAAGAGCAGATCCGAAAAGTATTGCCAATCCAACCATTACGGCTACAGTCTTGGCAGATAAAAATGAATTCACTTTTGAGGGTGAAATAACAGGGTCAATCGTTCTAATATGAAAAGATTTAGGCTTCATAAGCAAGCTTTCTAGTGCCCAATAATTTTGTCTGTCCTCGGAAATTGCACATGCCACAATTTTCAACTTCCATTTTTTTCAAAAGCCAATTGTGAACCTGTTATTTACCCCCTATTCATTGCCTTCACCCCGCGGCGGCTTGCCGCTGGCCAACCGCATTGTGGTGGCGCCTATGTGCCAGTACTCGGCCGTGCAAGGTCAGGCCACCGACTGGCATTTGGCCCACTGGACCAGCTTGCTCAACAGTGGCGCGGGCTTGGTGACCCTAGAGGCCACAGGTGTGACGGCGCAGGGCCGCATCACTCCCGACTGCCTGGGCTTGTACGACGACGCCACCGAGGCTGCTTTGGGCAACTACTTAAACCGCGCCCGCAAGCTGGCGCCTGCTGTGCCGGTGTGCATTCAGCTTTCGCATGCGGGGCGCAAGGCGTCTAGCTCGGCGCCTTGGTTTGGGGGCGGCTTGTTGTCAGCCGCAGATGGCGGCTGGCCCACCGTGGCGCCGTCCGCACTGCCGCAGCGGCCAGAAGAGCCCGCGCCCGCAGAGCTGACCTTGAGCCAAATGGCCGACATTACCCAAGCGTTTGCGCTGGCTGCGCAGCGCGCACGCCGTTTGGGCATAGAAGCCATTGAGCTGCATGGTGCGCACGGCTATTTGCTGCACCAGTTTTTGTCGCCCCTTTCCAACCACCGCACCGACGCTTATGGCGGCAGCCTGGAAAACCGCATGCGCTTTCCGCTGGAGGTGCTGGCCGCTGTGCGCACCAAGTTTGATGGGCCGGTGGGCATGCGGGTGTCGGCCACCGACTGGGTGGACGGCGGCTGGGACGCCGAGCAAACCTGCACCCTTGCCCAAGAGCTCAAGGCCCTAGGGGCCGATTTTGTGCACGTGTCTACGGCAGGTATTTCGCCGGTACAGAAAATTCCGGTGGGGCCGGGCTACCAAGTGCCGTTTGCGCGCCAAGTGCGGCAGGCCACGGGGCTTGCCACCACGGCCGTAGGCCTGATCACTGAGGCACAACAAGCCGAAGACATTTTGCAAGCGGGCGATGCCGACCTGATTGCCATTGCCCGCGTGCTGCTCTACAAACCCCGCTGGCCATGGGAAGCCGCGGCGGCGTTGGGGGCTCAGTTAGAAGCCAGCCGCCAGTACTGGCGCTGTTTGCCGCGCGAAGCACAAAACGTGTTTGCTCACGCCAAGATTGGGCAGCGGTGATTTGGCAGGAGTAATGTCTGGTCGGACTGACCACTCGGCCTATTCTCTAAACAATACCGCAGGCAGGTCCAGCGCCTTGATTTGAAGCGAGGCGTTTTCAGCCTCTGCCTTGGTGGTAAAGGGCCCCACCCTCACCCGAATGAGCTTGCCTGCTTTGGTGTCCGACGACTCCGCCAAGGTTTGCAGGCCCGCACCTTCGAGCTTGAGCCGCACATTTTGGGCATTGCTTTCTTGAGCAAAGGCGCCCGCTTGCACAAACCACACTTTGGTTTTAGCGGGCTCGGCCTTGGCCGCAGCTTTTGCCTTTGGTGCGTTGGCGGGCTTGGCATCTAACTTGGCAGGTGTTTCTGGTGGCGTTGCAGCCACGGGTTTGGCGGCAGGTTTGCTGGAATTAGGCTTTTCAGCCGCTGCAACTGCCGGGGGGGCTGTGACTGCAGCAGGCGTTGTGACCGCTGGGGGCGTGGTGACAGTCGACTGAGCTGCAGCGGGTGATGGCTTTACTGCGCTTGGACTGGCTTGGGCCAACACCACATCGGCTGATGCGGCGGATGCGGCGGGCGCAGCTGTGACGTTGGATGCGGCAGCGGGCGGCTCGGGTTCTTGACCTTTGCCCTCGGAGGCGCCTTGCGTCATGCCATCCACCAAGTCTTGCACCTTGCCTTGGGCTTGCGAGGATGTGTTGAGCAAGGCGGCGTTTTGGGGTGGAGACGCCTCAGACATGGTGTCGGTTGGCGTCATCATGAAAAACGTGGTGGATCCGGCCAGCGCTGCCAACACCGCCACATTGACGGAGGCCAGGGTCCAGAGGCGTTGTTTGTTGGTGGCCTCTTGAGCCAGCAACTCGCAGGCGGCTTGCAGGGTGTCGGTGTCGCGCAGGGCTTTGCTGATGCGGTCTTGGCAAAAGTTGTAAAACCAGCCGTTGGCGTACAGGCCCGGCACGATGTAAGAGGCGGTTAAAAACCCCAAAAACAGCAACAAGCCGTTGGTGCTGGAGTAGCCGAATGCCAATTTACCCAAGCCAAAAATAACCAGCGCCCCGCCTAAGATCGCGGCCAAATAGACCGCGGCGTGCTTCCACATGCGCCGGTAAATCAGCCAGTTCAGGGTGCTCCAGTAGGCTGCCCAGTGCCAGTTAGGCCCGGTGCGGCCCGCAGCGTCAAAGCGGGCGAACTGCCGCAAGTAATAGTCTTGCCCCTTATTTCCAACGGCCGCTTTGTACAAAGCGGCCGTATCACCACCGCCCAGCGATTCCGTCAGGCTGGGTGGTTCGGCAGGTATGCCGCTTGAGACTGCGAGCTTAAGTGTGGCCATGAAGGAGGTGATGGAGGCTTTAGTAAGTTTAAAGGACGAAGTGTTTACTCACAACCTAGCAAATCACCACTCTTCTTACTTATCGCAATACTTGGCACAAAACTTTATGCCTTTGCTCCATTTATTTCTGGAGCCAGCCTAAAACTAGGCTTTTAAATAGTCCGTCCGTCCACCCAACCAGCGGGCCACATGGCGCGCGGCCAGTTCGGGGTGGTGGGTGAGCATGTGGGGGGCGGTGGCTTGGGCCCATTCCACCAGCGCGGTGTCGGTGGCCAGGTCGGCAAAGCGCAGCAGCGTCGCACCCGATTGGCGGGCGCCCAAAAATTCGCCCGGTCCGCGCAACTCCAAATCTCGCCGGGCAATTTCAAAACCGTCTTGAGTTTCGGCCATGGCGCGCAGGCGTTCGCGGGCCAGTTCGCCCAAGCGGGGCGCGTCGCCCGTGGAGTACAGCAGCACGCAGGCCGAGGCGGCGGCCCCGCGCCCCACGCGCCCGCGCAGCTGGTGCAGCTGGCTCAGGCCAAAGCGCTCGGCGTGCTCAATCACCATCAAAGAGGCATTGGGCACATCTACGCCCACCTCAATCACGGTGGTGCTGACCAGCACGCCCATGGTCGGGTGGCCCACTTGAGTGTGCTCAGCACCTTGGGCAAACTGCGCCATCACAGTTTTTTTGTCAGCAGGCGGCATGCGCGAATGCAGCAGGCCCACTTGCACCGGGGGTTCAAGGTCAGCCAGTGCGGCTTGCAGCTCGGCATGCGTGGCGGTGGCGTTGGTCAGGTCCAGGGCCTCGCTTTCTTCTATCAGCGGGCACACCCAGTACACCTGCCGACCTTGGGTAAGTTGGGCGCGGATGCGCTCGATCACCTCGGCGCGGCGGTGGTCCGACACCACCTTGGTCACGATGGGGCTGCGCCCGGGGGGCAGGGCGTCGATAGTGGACACATCCAAATCGGCGTAATAGCTCATTGCCAGGGTGCGCGGAATGGGGGTGGCCGTCATCATCAGCAAATGGGGCTCTTGGCCCTGGCTCCCCGGGCCGGACTTGTCGCGCAGGGCCAGCCGCTGCGCCACGCCAAAGCGGTGTTGCTCGTCAATGATGGCCAGCCCCAGCTTTTGAAATTGCACGTGGTCTTGAATCACCGCGTGGGTGCCCACCACCAAATGGGCTCGGCCTGAGGCAATTTGGGCCAGCATTTCGGTGCGCTCTTTTTTCTTTTGGCTGCCGGTGAGCCACGCCACTTGCACGCCCAAGGGCGCCAGCCACTGAACCAGTTTGCGCAGGTGCTGCTCGGCCAAAATTTCGGTGGGAGCCATCAGGGCGCATTGCCAACCGGCGTCTATGCAGCGGCACGCCGCCAGCGCCGCCACCACGGTTTTACCCGACCCCACGTCGCCTTGCAGCAGCCGGTGCATGGGCACGTGGCGCGCCAAATCGGCCGCAATTTCTTGGCCCACGCGCTCTTGGGCGGGCGTAAGTTCAAAGGGCAAGGCAGCAAGCAGCTGGGTGTGCAGAGCGTCCCTATTTGAGTTTGATGAGTTTGAAGAGCTTGCAATAGACGGCGCCCTAAACGCATCACGCTCGCGCCGCGCCATGTGTTGCGACAGCTGCTGCGCCAACAACTCTTCGGCTTTAAGGCGCTGCCAAGCGGGGTGGGTGCGGTCTTCCAGCTCGTGCAGCGCAGCGCCGGGCCCGGGGTGGTGCAGCACCTGCAAGGCGCTGTGTAAGTTCAGCATGTTGGGGCTGACCAACTTCAGGCTGGCCAAGGCTTGCGGCGCCAGGGTTTCGGACACATCGGCCCGCCCCAAGCCCGCTAGCACCGCTTTGCGCAGATAGGGCTGCGGCAAGCCTGCTACCGTGGGGTACACAGGGGTGAGCGCCGAGGGCAGCTCGCCTGTGGCGGCTTTGCAGGTGGGGTGCATCATGGTTTTGCCCATAAATCCACCCTGCAGCTCGCCCCGCGCCCTGAGCTTGGCGCCCACGGCATAGGCTTTTTGTTGCGAGGGGTAAAAGTTAAAAAACCGCAGCACGCAGGTGTCTGAGCCATCGTCCAGCGTCACCAGCAGCTGGCGGCGGGGCCTAAAACCCACTTCTTGGTGCGTCACCACCCCCTCCACCTGCACCGCCATGCCGTCCCGCGCATCAGCCAAGCGTGTGATGCGGGTTTCATCTTCATAGCGCAGCGGCAAGTGCAGGGCTAAATCAATATCCCGATCAAGCCCCAGCTTGTGCAAGGCTTTCTGCGGAACCGATAGGGGCTTTGGGGCGGGCATGTGGCAATTTTGAGCCACAAAGCGGGGTGAGATGACAGCTTTTAGCGTTTTACCGTTCTGATCTGCCTTGCCCAGCCGGTCTCAAACTAGAATTCTTGTAGTCCGCCTTGATGGGAGGTGGATACAGACCCACCTACTTCAAAAAGGACAAATTCATGAAAAAAACAATTTTGGCTGCAGCTGCCTTGATGGCTGCTGGCTTTTCAACCAATGTACTAGCTCAGGCTAAAAATTTTGAAGGCTTTTCGTTGTCCGCTTCAACCGGCTATGCAACATGGAAAATGGCGGCTTCTTACACCCCTTCAACTTATTCAGGCTCAGAACCCACAACTAGTGCAGTGCCTTTGTATGTTGGTGGGGAATACACGTGGGCTTTGAACGACAAATACACTTTGGCTTTTGGTGCGGAGGTGAACTTGCTTAAAAGCTCCGAGCAGAATCAAATCCTTTATGGCAATTCTGTTTATGCGGATGCTAACAATATAAAAGCAACCAGCTATAACCATGTTCACATCAAGCCGGGAATGGTTGTTGGGAAAAATGATTTGGTGTACCTTAAGCTTGCCTACTTCAATGTAGGTTTCGAGTCAGTTGCTGCTAGCGACGGAGTCAAAGATAGTTGGTCTAACTCAGGATACTCTTATGGAGTAGGTTATCGCACTGAAATTTCTAAGTCTATTTATGCTTTCGGTGAAATTAACTCTCTGAATGCAGCCTCAAAGGACAGAGTCTATACAGGCCTAACAATTAACGATAAGGTTACCGGCACTAACTTTTTAGTTGGTTTAGGCTACCGTTTCTAAGCTCGACTTAGTTTCAAGAAAGCCCCCATATCAACCTATGGGGGCTTTTTTATTGGCCAAGCCTATTAAAAACTGATATCTCGGTTTTCAAACAAGCTCGGCTCAGCCAAGCTAAATTATGGGTTCCAAAGGCTGGTGTGCTAAATTTTCCAAGATAATCTGAGCCCAGCGCTGGATGCCAGCAAACCATGACGTTTGACGTTGGGGCCGCTAAAAGCGCCGGTATGACGCTCATCTCCCAACCTTAAACCGGTACCTACCCTAGCCTACTTACTGCGGCTCAATTTTGGCGTCGCGAATGGCTTTGGCCCATTTGACGCTCTCGCGCTGGGTGCGCTGGCCCAGGGATTCAGGCGTGCCGGGCTCCACGGCAAAACCAATGGCGGCAAATTTCTCTTGCAGGTCTTTGGTGTTGGCCGCGGCGTTGATGGCGGCATTGAGTTTGGCAATGGCCTCAGGGGGCGTGCCCGCGGGCGCAAAAAACGCAAAGTAGGCAATTAGCTCGTAGTCTTTTAGGCCCAAAGCCTCATTGACGGTGGGCAGCTCGGGTATGGCGGCCGAGCGTTTGGTGGACGTGACGGCCAGCCCCCTGATTTTTCCGGTCTTAACTTGCGGCAGCGTTACCGCAAAGTCGGCGCTGAACATCATGACCTGACCCCCCAGCAAATCCGTCATGGCGGCGGGCCCACTTTTGTAGGGCACGTTGGTCATTTGAACGCCCGCCATGCTGGCCAGCATTTCAGAAGACACCAGTTGCGAAGTGCTGGCGCTAGCAAACGTCACTTCATTGGGTTTGGCCTTCGCAAGCTCAACAAATTCGCGCAGGGTTTTGGCGGGCACGTCGTTGTTGATGGCCACAATCAGCGGCACCGAGCCCAAGTAGCCCACTGGCGCAAACGCCGTGTCTTGGTCGTAGGGCAGCTTTTTCATGAGGCTTTTCAGCGCGGCGTTGGTGCTGTTGGTGCCAATGAGCAGGGTGTAGCCATCGGCAGGCGCTTTGGCCACGGCATCGGCGCCCAGCATGCCGTTGACCCCCGCGCGGTTTTCCACCACGATGGGTTGGCCTAGGGTTTCGGACATCTTGGCCGCAAAAGCCCGCCCAATTTGGTCGGTGGCGCTGCCCGCCGCAAAAGGTACGACGGCTTTAACGGGCTTGTTGGGGTAGGTCTGGGCGTGGGCTGAACCCCACAACAACACTGCCCATGTGGCCGCGATCCCCACAACTGCTAAAAATTGACGCCTCATCTCAGTCTCCTTAATTGGTCTCAAAATGATTGGAGGAATCATTATGGCGGCCGTGCCTCCCCGCAGATGTACTGCGCATATCATTCCGCACCTATAAAGCTGAGGACCTGACATGGAGCTGATGATCAATGGGGCAAAGCGCAGCAGCGGCTACCCCGCCAATGGCATGGCGATTTTTGCCTTGCGAAATGAGCTGAACCTAAAAGGCGTACGTATGGGCTGTGGCGAGGGGCACTGTGGCTCCTGCACGGTGCTGATCGATGGCGTGCCCACCACCAGCTGCAACCTGCCTTTGGAGGCGCTGGCGGGCAAACGCGTCACCACCCCTGAAGGCGTGGGCACTTTGGAACACCCACATCCGGTTCAAGCCGCGTTGCTTGAAGAGCAGCCGGGCCAATGCGGTTTTTGCCTCAGTGGCATTTTGATGAGCGCGGTGGCGCTGGTGGATAGTGGCCGTGCTGTGAGCGAAGACGATGTGCGCGCCGCTTTAGATGCACACCTGTGCCGCTGCGGAAGCCAGCCCCGGGTGATCAAGGCCGTGATGGCCGCTGTTAAGAAGGTCAAAACTGTATGAGTACCCTAAAGTTGGCGCGAGGCTTTGTTAAAAACAGCCTAGATAAAAACCCATACCTTGGGCAGTGGCTTCATTTCAGCCAGCCCCATAAGGTGACCCTGATGGTGGGCAAGGTGGATTTTGGGCAGGGCATTTCTACGGCGCTCGCTCAAATTGCGGCAGATGAGCTGGACGTGGCGCTGGATCAAATCGTGCATGCGCCCATCAATACCCATGACAGCCCCGACGAAGGGGTCACGTCGGGCAGCTTCTCCATTGAACACTGCGGCTCGGCGGTGCGTATGGCGTGCGCCACCTTGCGGGCCGTCGCGGTGGCGCGGTTTTGTGCCGCTCGTGGGGTGGCCCCCGAATCGGTCACGGTTCAAGCGGGCGTTTTTAGTTCATCGCCAACCAGCCCGCCCATGACCTACTGGGATTTGCATTTAGACGATCAAGCGCTCGAGCCTGTGTTGCAGGACGCCCCCGCAAAACCTCAAGCCCAACACCGCTTGGTGGGCGCGGCGATTCCTCGAATCGACTTGGTCAAAAAACTGTTTGGGGGCCCGAGCTTTATTCAGGATATGGACCTTCCTGACTTGCTTCACTGCCGGGTCTTACGTGCCCCCAACCGGGCGGGCCGAATTTTGAGCATCGATGAATCGAGCTTTTACAAAAAATTTCCGGATGTGGAAATTTTGCGAGATGGGTCGTTTACGGGCGTGCTGTCCCAGCGCGAGGACCAAGCTGTCTTGGCCATTGCGCTCTTGCAAAAACTGGTGACATGGCATTTGCCCGCCACCTTGCCCAACGCAGCGGATTTGCAAACCTTTTTAACCACCACACCCAGCGAGCAGCGCATCGTGGATGAGGTGGTGGCAAAAGAGCCCCTCAAGCCAAGCGCCACCCATGTGGAGGCCTGGTATCAGCGCCCGTATATTTCGCACGCCTCTATTGGCCCATCTTGTGCCCTGGCGCAATGGACAGACCAAAAGCTTGAAATCTGGTCTCACAGCCAAGGCATTTACAACCTCAAGTCAGACATTGAGGTGTATTTGAAGCGCGAGTTCCCCACCGGGGGAGCCCCAGAGGTGCTGATTCACCA
>CAMAWQ010000035.1 GCA_945862005.1 Hylemonella gracilis
CCGCCCCTAAATAACAACGAACAACCGACTCATGAGCTCTTTTCCATTAAGCATAAGAATTCTCATCGTAGACGACATGGAGCGCATGCGCACATTGGTTAAAGAACAGGTGAGAGCACTGGGTTATAGCAACTTTGAGTATGCGGAAAACGGCGAAAAGGCTATGCAACTGCTCATACAAGAGGCATACAGCAAACCTTTTGATTTGATTCTTTCTGACTGGAATATGCCGGTTATGACGGGCTTAGATTTTTTAAAAAAGGTGCGCTCTAACCCGCAATTTGACCGTGTACCCTTTTTAATGGTCACAGCTGAAGCTGACCGGGAATCGGTTTTGTCTGCCATCAAAGCAGGTGCATCAAATTACGTTGTGAAGCCTTTTACACCCAGCACCTTTGACCAAAAACTACAAGTTATCGCTAAAAAAGTAAATGCTTTAAATCTGTAGTTTGCGATATGAATCTGTGTGGTCTACGCGTACAACTTCAGTCCCTTCAGCAGTCTTGGCCAGCCAAATGGCCCGGCATTGAATCGGTGGTCCAACAGACCTTGGACCGTATGCAACAGGCCTATCCGCCCACGCGCGAAGCCGCCAGTCTTGCCCTAACACACTGCATGCTCCATCTGGCTGGGGTCATAGAGGCAGATGGCGTAAGCAAAGCCAAGTTGGGTAAAGAGCCCGGCTACCACAACCGCTTGCACATGGCGCAAGCCTTTGTGTCCATGAGTTGCTTGCTTTTAACCCAACGAGAGTTGGGTGCCAAACCGCTTAACTCGGCCTATGCTCACAGAGAGTTGCTCGCTTTATTGGCCATGCTGGCACACGATTTATTTCACCCGGGCTTACAAAACCAAGCCCAAGGAGAAATCGAACATATTGCTGTGTCTGCGCTGCAACCTCATTTGGATTTTTTTGGGGTGAGCACAGAAGACCAAACAGATATTGTTGGCATTATTTTGCAAACCGACCCCACATTAACTGCTGCCGTACATCAAGATTGCCAAGGCAAAGTTTTTGATTTGGCCGACACTCGGTGCCTCTGCCTGCTGGCAGTTGAGGCCGACATTTTGGCCAGCGCCCTACCCGACTTGGGTCCAAAGCTCACCCAATTTTTAGCCCAAGAATGGGCACCACACTACCCCCAAGCCGCCCAAAACTTGCTGCTGCCCAATGCTCGCGCAGGTTTTTTAAAACACCAAGCACTGTTCAGCAGCCCGGCCAGCGTGCGGCTGGGCATGCCCGCTTTGGTGCAAGCTCAAATCCAAGAGGCGCTCTTATAAACGGGTTTTAAGTGGGTTGATGCGCTCGGCTCTGATTGATTTGCTGCATTTTCTCCATCAGCAAGGGATGGCCGCTGGCAATTCTGTGGAAATCCCGCATTTCCAATACCAAAAACTTAGAAGCACGCACGGTTCTGACGGTGGCGTTGCGTTTTTTGTTTTCTAGTAAACCCGCCTCGCCAAACACGTTGCCGGTTTTAAGCAGCACAGGTGTGCGCGGCTTAGGCTTGATTTCCACCTCCACCTCACCATTGGCAATGATGTACATGGCGTCTGAGAATTCATTTTTTTTCACCACCACGGTACGGGCGGGCAACACTCGGGTTTTTAAGGCGCTTGCCACCTCGGCAATACATGCCGCGTCCAGGTTTTTAAATAAGGACAAATTGGACAAAATTTGCCATACCAACAACTGCTCTCTTCTTTGGATTTCTTCGGCAAAACCATTAGCCAAAATACCTGCGGGCATGGCCAACATGGCAATACCCACCAGCATGGACAATGCGCCCAACAAACGTCCCCAACCTGTCAGCGGGGTCATGTCTCCATAGCCCGTGGTGGTCATGGTGACAATGCCCCACCACATAGAGTGCGGCACACTTTTAAATATGTCGGGCTGGGCGGCACGCTCTACCAAATAAAGCGCAGTTGAAATGACCACCACCAATATTCCCAAGGTCAACAAGGTGGCCAACAACATTTGCCGCTCGTTTTTAACTACGGTGGCCACCAGCTCTAAGCCCGATATGTATCTGCCAAATTTAAATAAGGACAACACCACCAAATAGGCTGGCCAAGCATCGTTGCCAGGGTCTAAAAGCCCGTATACCGCAGCGGCAATGGTCAGCACATTCACCAAACCCAAAAACGAAAACACATACTCCGCTCGGTAGGCGTGGTGCAAGACATCGTCTTGGTCTCCAGCGTCCAGTGCCGTAAAGTCAGGGTGCGCTTCGGGGGCAGACCAAAGCCTGGCACCGTACTCCAAAGTCAACACCGCTAAAGCTGCCCACACCACGGCATGCTGGATGGGGCCTAGGGCGGCCCATTCGGCGGGAAAAATTTTGGCCGCCACCAAAGCCACCACACTGGCGCATACCAGCACCACGAAGGCCCTGTAAGCCCACAAGAACTTAGGCTTTAGATCGTTTTCATAGGACGCATGTCCCGCATAAGCGGGCAATTGGCCTTGAACCAACAGGTAAGTGGTTTGCCTAAGACTTAGACCAATGGTTGGTTCGGTGTTTTGGGGGCTCATTAGGGCAGTATAGGGAGCGTGCTCCCCGACTACACCAAAGTTAAGCCATGTTTTCTTAGGGGCAGGTCGCGCTGGGGTTTACCTGTGGCGGCATAAATGGCATTCAGTAAAGCAGGGCCCACCACGCAAATAGTGGGCTCGCCCACACCGCCCCAAAAGTCTCCTGTTGGCACCAACACGGTTTCCACCTTGGGCGATTCTTTCAAGCGCATGAGAGGGTAGGTGTCGAAGTTGCGCTCTTTCATACGGCCCTTTTCTACGGTGTTCTCGCCCAAAAACACGGCCGACAAACCCATGATGACCGAGCCTTCAATTTGAGCTTTAACCTGTGCAGGGTTGACCACGTGGCCTGAATCCAAGGCAAACACCATGCGGTGTATGCGCACTTCCCCCTTGGCAGAGACCGACACCTCCGCAGTGGCCGCAGAGTAGCTGGCATAACCCATAAATTGGGCAATGCCCCTGAACACGCCGGTGGGCAAAGGTTTGCCCCAATCGCCCGCCTCTGCAGCCGCATTGAGCACAGCCAAGTGTTTGGGGTGGTTTTTCATGAGCGCACGGCGAAACTCTAAAGAATCTTTACCTGCAGCACGGGCACACTCTTCCAAAAAGCATTCCATGTAAATGCCGTTTTGGTTGGTGTTCACGCCACGCCAAGGGCCCACAGGCACATGGGTGTTGCGCATGACATATTCGGTGAGCAAATTGGGAAAGGTGTATCCCAACTGAGCATCGCCAGGCTCTTGCCAAAAGCCTTGTAACTGCCGAGTGTCTTTGTTGTTTTTGATGTTCATCGGGGCCAGCAACGCATTTAAAGATTGGCCCGACACCCGCACGTGAAAGCCCACCATATTGCCTTGCGCATCAATGCCAGCGGACATTTTGGCCATGGAGATAGGACGGTAAAAGTCCTGCGTCATGTCTTCTTCACGGCTCCACACCAGCTTGATGGGCTTACCCGGAAACTTCAAGGCCACTTGGGCCGCTTGGGTCACGTACTCTTGGTGCCCGCCGCGGCGGCCAAAGCCACCACCTAAGTCCATTTTGTAAACATCGCAGTTTTGAATGGGCACGCCGGACGATTCGGCCAGCGCGGCCAATGAGCCTTCTGCACTTTGTGTGGGCACCCAAGCCTCGGCCCGACCGCCGGAGATGCGCACAGTGCAGTTCATGGGTTCCATAGTGGCGTGCGCCAAAAACGGGCTGGTGTACACCGCTTCTACTTTTTTAGTGGCCTTGGCTATGGCGTCGGGGGCATCGCCCTCTTTGCGCTGCCAAAAATCGCCTGTGGCGCCCAAGCCCTCTTTGAGCTGAGCGTCTATGGTGTCGCTGGACACTTGAGCATTGGGGCCTTCATCCCACACGATGGGCAAAGCCGCCAATGCCATATTGGCCCGCCAAAAGTTGTCGGCCACCACAGCCAAGGTGCTGTCGTTGATTTTGACCACACCTTTGACGCCGCGCATTTTGGAAATTTTGCTGTCGTCGTAGCTGACAAGCTTGCCGCCAAAGACGGGGCTTTGCTTAACCGATGCGGTCAGCATGCCGGGCAACTGCAGGTCAATACTGAAATTTTTGCGGCCATCCACCTTGTCGGCCGTATCCAAACGGCGCATGGACTTGCCCGCAATGCGCCACTGGCTGGGTTTCTTAAGGGTGAGGGTTTTAGGGTCTGGGGGCGTGAGCTTGGCGGCATCCAAAGCCACTTGTCCGTAAGTGGCCGTGCGGCCGGAAATGGCGTGGGTGATGACCCCTTCTTTAGCCAGCAGTTCGCCCAAGGGGACTTGCCAACGGTTGGCGGCAGCTTGCATGAGCATCAAGCGGGCGGCAGCACCCCCGCGCCTCACGTAGTCGTGCGAGGTGCGGATGCCGCGGCTGCCACCAGTGGACATATCGCCCCAAGCCCTTTTGCGGGCCAGGCTTTGGCCTGGCGTGGGCATTTCGGTGGTGACTTTGGACCAATCGCAATCCAGCTCTTCGGCCACCAACTGCGCCAAGCCGGTTCGGGTGCCCTGCCCCATTTCGGAGCGGGCAATGCGAATCACACAGGTGTCATCAGGCTTGACCACCACCCAAATATTGATTTCGTCGGGTGTGAGGGTGGTGTAAGAGGCTGCCGCCATAGCCTCAGGCAAAAAACCTAAGCCTAAAGCCAACCCACCGCCTATTGCAGAGGTATTGACCAAAAACTGACGCCGAGAGAGGTTCATGGTAGTGTTGGTATTCATGAGGGGCTCCTTAAGCTTGAACAGGGGAAACGGTCGAGGCATCGAGCGTGTCGTAAGAGGCCAGCACATCACCCAGTTTTTTCTGGCCCGCCGCCACGTGAATAGCATCGCGTATGCGCTGGTAGGTGCCGCAGCGGCAAATATTGGTCATGGCCGCGTCAATATCGGCATCGGTGGGCTTGGGGGTTTTGGCCAGCAAGGCCGCCGCCGCCATGATTTGGCCGGACTGGCAATAGCCGCATTGCGGCACATCCAACTCGACCCAAGCTTTTTGAACCGCATGACTTGCGTTCGGTGAAAGCCCTTCAATGGTGGTGACTTTGGCTTGAGAAATGGCAGACACCGGAATGGAACAAGACCTTGCTGGCTGCCCATTGAGGTAGACCGTGCACGCGCCACATTGCGCCACACCGCAACCGTATTTGGTGCCCGTAAGCCCCAAACCATCGCGCAAAGCCCAAAGCAAAGGCATTTGGGGCTCTACGTCTAATTCTCTAACCCGACCATTGACATTCAGTTTCATGATGCGCCTCCTAGTTGAGGGCAATCTAACGGCAAAGCCACACCTCTACAAGCTGGTAGAGATGCTGTTGTCAAGTGGCAATGGGCGTGCTAGAAATTTGGTCTGCCCGGAGGGGATCGAACCCCCGACCCTCAGCTTAGAAGGCTGATGCTCTATCCAACTGAGCTACGGGCAGAGTTTCTTGAGTAAGGTGGTAACCGGCCGGAAAGTAATTTTATACCGCTCACTTGCGCGAGCGGGCTCTTTATGGGGCGTCTAACTGAGCCTCATCCAAAAAAGCTTTGCCGTAATCCAAGTACACCTTGTGCGACACAAACACTTCAAACAGGTCAGGGTCGATATGGCCTTCTTGGCTCATTTTTTTCAAAATACCGAGCGATTGCGAGAGCTTCATGGGGCTTTTATAGGGTCGGTCGGCAGCAGTGAGTGCTTCAAAAATATCGGCAATAGCCAATATACGGGCCTGTACCGACATGTCCTGGCCTTTTAAGCCCTTGGGGTAACCCTTGCCATCTATGCGTTCGTGGTGCCCACCCGCATATTCGGTCACGTTTCGCAAATGGTTCGGCCAGGGAATAGCCTCCAGCATGTTGATGGTCGACTCAATATGGTGGTTGATGATGTGGCGCTCAGCCGAGGTCAGCGTGCCCGCCACGATATTCAGGTTTTCCCGCTCGTTTTCAGACAGAAAGGCAACGGGCACATTCTCGCCACTAGGTAACCAAAAGTAACGCTCACTGATCTGTTCAATCTTGGCGCGGTCTGCATCAGACATGCGCTCGGAGCCCTTATTGCATTGCCGTAAAAAAGCTTGGTCTGAGTTGACCTGCTCCAATTTTTGATGCAATGCAACTGCCTGCCCATTGGTATCTTGGTTAACTTGTTGGGCATCAAGCAATTGTTGTTGCAAGAGCTCAATTTGAATGTCCCTGCGAATCACCTCAAAACGGGTATCGATCAGGTGGATGCGATCAAAAATGGTTTCAAGCTTGGTTGATTTATCGACCACGTGTACCGGCGTGGTGACTTTGCCGCAATCGTGGAGCAGTGCCGCAATTTTGAACTCATAGCGATCGGCATCTGACATGAGAAAACTGGCCAACGGCCCCTCTTGCACTTGGTGGCAAGCCTCTGCGAGCCGCAAAGCAATTTCGGGCACCCTTGCGCAGTGGCCGCCGGTGTAGGGCGACTTTTCGTCAATGGCTTGATTGATCATCTTGATGAAAGATTCAAAAATCAGCTCTAAATCTTGAATCAAGCGATGGTTAGAAAGCGCTATAGAAGCTTGAGACGCCAGCGACTCTACCAAACTTTGGTCATGAGATTTGAACGCCACCACCTGGCCATCAGCCTTAGGGCAAGCATTGATAAGTTGCAGCACGCCTAGCAACTCGCGTTGGTGGTTGACCATAGGCACCACCACCATAGATTGAGACCGGTACCCAATTTTTTGGTCAATTGCACGGGTACCCGAGAAGTTAAATTGCTCGGTGTCGTACACATCTGCAATATTGACTGCGCATTGGGTGAGCGCCACATGAACAGAAACATTGGCGTGGTTTTCACTCCCGTCAGTGGACCTGAAAGGCAAAACACCAGAGTGTTTGGCAACGTCCAGCAATCCGGCTTTTTCCAGGTCAATCAGTTGGTTGCGGGCAAACACAAACCGAAGGCCTGTTTGGTTTGAGTCGGTCAAATAGACCGTACCCGCCTGCGCGTGCGTGAGGCTCATGGCGGTCTCGACCAGTATTTCCAACAGATGATCTAAGTTGCGCTCTTTGGAAAGCGAGATTCCAAAACGATTGAGTTCTTCAATCAAGTCAAGGTCGTTGTGTTCAGAAGTCATTCGAAATCAGATCCATTGCAGCGACAAATTACTGCTCTGAAATTGAGTGGAACATAAATTGATGAACATCTGCCGGCCATGAAATCGGGTAACCGGAAGTGTTTGTAAAGAAGAATGGTCGGGGCGGTGGGATTCGAACTCACGACCCTCTGCTCCCAAAGCAGATGCGCTACCAGGCTGCGCTACGCCCCGACACCCCATATTCTAGCGTTGCTAGGCCGCCTTTTTAGCTCAAAGTCTGGTTTGCGAGTTCTGTCTTAAATTAGAGCCATGCCCCAACCTGACTTAAACCCCCTACCGCCATTGGCCTGGCTGGAAGCAGGCGATGATTTTCCATCGCTTGAGGCTGCCTGGGGCCCTGATTCAGAGGCGCCAGGTTTGCTTGCAGCAGGGGGCAACCTTGAGGTTGAAACGCTGCTGGCGGCCTACAGTCAAGGCATTTTTCCGTGGTTCAGCCGTGGGCAACCGGTACTGTGGTGGAGTCCGGACCCTCGCATGGTGTTACCGGTTAAGGCTTTCAAATTGCGCCGATCTTTTAGAAAAAAACTGCTTCAAGTTCAAAACGATCCTGCTTTTGAAGTGCGCGCAGACACAGCCTTTAAGCAGGTGATTGAAGCTTGCGCTCAAAGCTCTAGAGATGGTCAATCGGGTACTTGGATCGTGCCTGCAATGAGGCAGGTTTATACCGCGCTGCACCACGCTGGATACGCGCACAGTGTGGAGACTTGGAAAAATGGCCAGTTGGTTGGCGGCTTGTATTGCACGGTATTGGGAAGGGCCGTATTTGGAGAGTCCATGTTCACAAGAGAAAACGACGCCTCCAAAATAGCTTTGGCCGCCTTGGTAGCTTTTTGCGGGAGTCACGGCATTGAATACATAGACTGCCAACAGAATACGCCGCACCTGGCATTTATGGGCGCGCAAGAGATGCCACGCAGCGACTTTTTAAAGCATGTGCAGGCCAATAGCCCCTTAGCTGGGCCAGAGTGGGCGTTTGACACTTCTATACTGAACACCATTCTTTAAACCTAAAGTTTTGCCAAAGACTTAAAGCCTGTGACTTTTCCGCAAGAACTGCCCTTTGACGCCTTGCAGTTTTATTCAACGGCTCCCTACCCTTGCAGTTACCTGGATGGCCGGACCGCGCGCTCTCAGGTGGCCACCCCCAGTCACTTGATTCACAACGATGTGTATTCAGAGCTGGTCGCCCAAGGCTTTAGGCGCAGCGGCCTGTTCACGTACCGCCCCCGCTGCGATGGTTGCCAAGCTTGCGTGCCTTTACGGCTGAATGTGCAACGGTTTAAAGCCACACGCAGCCAACGACGTGCTTGGCAACGGCATCAAGACCTTGAGGCGCGTGTTCTTCAGCTGGGGTTTGCGCCGGAGCACTACCATCTGTATTTGAAGTACCAAAATCATCGCCACGCTGGGGGTGGCATGGACCAAGACAGTGTGGAACAGTACCAACAGTTCTTGCTCCAAAGTCGAGTGAACTCTAGGCTGGTGGAGTTTCGCCGCCCCGCCCAAGGCGCTGACCTTGGCGAGCTGAAAATGGTGTCTGTGGTGGATGTGCTCAACATGGGTCTGTCTGCTGTGTACACCTTTTATGAACCCGAACCCGCTGCAAGCTACGGCACCTATTCCATCCTTTGGCAAATTGAACAAGCTAAAGCTATTGGCCTAGACCATGTGTACCTGGGGTACTGGATCGAACAAAGTTCCAAAATGAACTACAAAGCCCAGTTTTCGCCGTCAGAGCGTTTGGTTCAGGGGGAATGGATGGAATTTTTCACCTGATAAAATTTGGGGAGTTTTTCGGCTTGCAGGAATTCCCATGAAAAAAGACCCTTCTGAATTGCCAGCCACCCCTGCAGTTCAGGTGTTAGAGCGCATGTTCACGCTGATGGATGTATTGGCCTCCCGCGAGGAGCCCATGAGCCTCAAGGACATCAGCGAAAAAACAGGTTTGCACCCCTCAACCGCCCACCGCATCTTGAATGACCTCACCATAGGACGGTTTGTGGATCGCCCTCAATCGGGCGTGTACCGCTTGGGTATGCGCTTGTTGGAGCTGGGTAATTTGGTTAAAGGGCGGCTGAACGTGCGCGATGCGGCCCTAACCGCCATGCGCGATTTGCACAAGCACATCCAACAACCTGTGAACTTGAGCATGCGTCAGGGCGATGAAATTGTTTACATTGAGCGCGCCTTCAGCGAGCGCTCAGGCATGCAAGTGGTGCGCGCAATTGGTGGCCGCGCGCCTTTGCACCTGACTTCGGTGGGCAAGTTGTTTTTAGCGGCAGACGACACCCAGCGCGTCAGAAGTTATGCCACCCGAACTGGCCTGAGCGGCCACACTAAAAACAGCATCACGCAGTTGCCGACTTTAGAACGAGAGCTCTCTAGGGTGCGCCAATCGGGCCTTGCGCGTGATGATGAAGAACTTGAACTGGGTGTACGCTGCATGGCCGCAGGCATTTACGATGACCAGGGCAAATTGGTTGCGGGCTTGTCTATCTCTGCGCCCGCCGGACGGCTGGACGAGCAATGGGCCCCTAAGTTACAAACGATTGCCGAGGGAATTTCGAAAACGCTAGGCTACCAGCCCAGCAAAGGGCCACAAAGCTTTAAAGCTTAATTGCCTCGTGCTTGCCCGAGATGAAGTCCACCGCAGGTCTCTGAATATTGACCTGATGCTTGAACGATGTGGTTTCCAACCACCGACGCACACGCTCTGCATCGGCCACACGGCTGAGCTTACCGGCGGAGTCTAAAAAAACCATGATCAATTTGCGGCCCGCCACTTGGGCTTGCATGACCAAACACTGGCCCGCTTCTGATATGTAACCAGTTTTTTGTAGACCAATGTCCCATGAAGGGTTTTTAACCAAGCGGTTGGTGTTGTTGTACTGAAGCACTTGGCGGCCAACCGCCACTTGGTGCCCGTGGCTTGTAGACAAGTCACGCAGCATAGGGTCTTGAGAAGCCACATTGACCAACATGGCCAAGTCTTTGGCACTGGACTGGTTTTTGCTCGACAGGCCAGTGGGCTCTACGAAAACGGTATCCGACATGCCCAACTGACGTGCTTTGGCGTTCATGAGCTGAACAAACATAGGCATTCCACCCGGATAGGTGCGCCCTAAGGCGCTGGCAGCGCGGTTTTCGCTGGACATCAGGGCTAAATGCATTAATTCGCCACGGGACAAAGAAGTACCGACTTTGAGCCTCGATGAGCTGCCTTTTTCAGTGTCCACATCGTCTTGGGTGATGGTGAGCATGTCATCTAAAGGCAATTTGGACTCGCTGATGAGCAAACCCGTCATCAACTTGGTCAAAGACGCAATGGGCAACACTGCTTGTTCGTTTTTGCTCAGCAAGACCTCTTGAGTGTCTTGGTCCATCACAAAGGCCACGCTGGACTTAAGGTCCAGATGGTCTTGCACTTGGTGCAAGCCCGCCAATTGACCAAAGGAGGGTCTGGCGGCCAAGGCTACGGCTGCGGTGGCAGCACCCACACGCGCCATTTTTTTAACTTTTTGTGACTGAGCTTGAGATTGAGATGCTTGAGCCGCATTACGTTTATGCGGCGACTTGGCGGCAGACGTTTGCTTGGGGGCCGCCGCTTGTGCCGACCGCTTGGTTTTTGCGACTTCTTGCGAAGTGGTCGCCTGAGCATTTAGTCCACCTGAAATGGACACAGCCAGAGTGAAGGCAACTGCTGACAAAACCGTCCAACCACTTCGCATAACCGATTTCAAATCCGAATCAAGTGAATACATGTTTGACAAGGACATTAGGTGGTTTTGAACCATCATGCGAGCAACCTTATGGATGAGATGCATGAGTTTATACAAAATTTCATAAAAATATCAACAACTTGCAACACTTTTAAAGAATTAACTCGAGTTTGCAGCTAGCCTTGAGCCGCCACACGGTCTGACTTGTTGTGCAACTTGTTCAGCGCGCTCAAATACGCTTTGGCAGAAGCCACCACAATGTCTGGGTCTGCACCCACGCCATTGACCACTCGGCCGCTGTTTTGCAAACGCACCGTCACTTCGCCCTGGCTCTCGGTAGATCCGCTGATGGCGTTGACGGAATACAACACCATTTCCGCGCCGCTTTTTACAAAAGACTCTATAGCCTTGAGTGAGGCGTCAACGGGACCGTTGCCGCCGGATGCGCCTTTGACCTCTTTGCCACCCACGGTGCACACAATCGACGCATGAGGTTGCTCACCCGTTTCGCTGTGCTGAGACAAAGATACAAAGCCAAAGTGCTCGCGCTGGGGCGTGACGCTTTCATCGCTGACCAAGGCCAAAATATCTTCATCAAAAATTTCGCTCTTGCGGTCGGCCAGCTCTTTGAACTTGGTAAAGGCGTGGTTGACTTCGCTTTCACTCTCAAGGCTCACGCCCAAATCCTGCAAACGCTGCTTGAAGGCGTTGCGGCCACTGAGCTTGCCCAGCACAATTTTGTTGGCGCTCCAGCCCACGTCTTCTGCGCGCATGATTTCATAGGTGTCGCGAGCTTTGAGCACGCCGTCTTGGTGGATGCCCGACGCATGCGCAAAAGCATTGGCGCCCACCACAGCCTTGTTGGGCTGCACTACAAAACCTGTGGTTTGGCTCACCATGCGGCTGGCGGGCACAATTTGCGTGGCGTCAATGCCGATATCCAAATTAAAAAAGTCGCGGCGGGTACGCACCGCCATCACCACCTCTTCCAAGGCGCAATTGCCCGCCCGCTCGCCTAAACCATTTATGGTGCACTCCACTTGTCGCGCCCCACCAATTTTGATACCCGCCAAAGAGTTGGCTACTGCCATACCTAGGTCGTTATGGCAATGCACTGACCACACGGCCTTGTCGGAATTGGGCACTCGCTCGCGCAAGGTTTTAATAAATTGACCATAAAGCTCAGGCACGGCATAGCCAACGGTATCCGGCACATTGATGGTGGTGGCACCTTCTTGAATCACCACCTCTAGCACCTTGCACAAAAAGTCCATGTCGCTGCGGTAGCCATCTTCAGGGCTGAACTCAATGTCATCGAGCAAGTTACGGGCAAACCGCACCGACTGCTTGGCCTGCTCCAGCACTTGCTCGGGCGACATGCGCAGCTTTTTCTCCATATGCAAAGCTGAGGTGGCAATGAAGGTGTGAATGCGCGCTCTAGGTGCCAGCTTTAAGGCCTCTGCGGCTCTTGAAATGTCTCGGTCATTGGCGCGGGCCAATGAACACACCGTAGAGTCTTTGATGGCGCAAGCAATGGCCCGAACAGCTTCAAAATCACCGTTGGAGCTTGCGGCAAACCCGGCCTCAATCACATCGACCTTAAGACGCTCGAGCTGCCTGGCAATACGCAGTTTTTCGTCACGGGTCATAGATGCACCCGGAGACTGCTCTCCATCGCGCAAAGTGGTGTCAAAAATAATCAACTTGTCAGTCATGGTCAGCTCCTGGTCAACACTTCGAATTGGTTCAAGAAAAAAGGCCCGCTGCGTCAGCATGCGGGCCTTTGGGATCAGTGATGGGTTCGCTACTGATTCCGCCCGTTAGGACGCAGTAGAAGCAGCAAAACCCAAAATTTATTCAACATGAATTTCAATTTACCATAAAAAAACGGTTGTACTGGTTAATGCAGGCTTTTTACTGGTGCAAGCCTTTTTCTTCGGGCTCTTCAGTGGACATGCTGATAACGCTGGTTCGCAAGCCGCGGGCTTTGCGCAAGCCGTACACCGCATAACCACTCAAGCCATAAAGCATGAAAGTACCAAACAACACGGTGGGCGGGTGAATATTGACCACCCCAATAGCCAACACAATCAACACAATGACCACAAACGGCACACTTCGTCGCATTTGCAAATCTTTAAAACTGTAAAACGGCACGTTGCTCACCATGGTCAGGCCCGCATAAAGGCACATGACAAACATGGGCCAAGCCACGGTGGGGCCGGAAACTTCAAGCTCAATCATCAGCCATAAGAAGCCAACGACCAAGGCCGCCGCCGCAGGGGAAGGCAAGCCCTGAAAAAACCGCTTATCGACCACCGCGGTGTTGACGTTGAAGCGCGCCAATCGGAGCGCAGCGCAGGCGCAGTAAACAAAAGCCGCAATCCAGCCCCATCGGCCCAAGCCGCGCAAAGCCCACTCGTAGGCAATCAAGGCAGGTGCAGCGCCAAAAGACACCATGTCTGCCAAAGAATCCATTTGCTCGCCAAAGGCGCTTTGGGTGTTGGTCATGCGGGCAATGCGCCCGTCAAGACCATCAAGAACCATGGCACAAAACACACCCAGAGCAGCCAAATCAAACCGACCGTTCATGGCCATGACGATCGCATAAAACCCGCCAAACAAGGCCGCCAAAGTTACCAAGTTGGGCAACATGTAAATCCCTTTGGGAGGTTTACGTTCCTTTTCCTGTGGGCTGGCGGCCTCTGTGTTTTCTGACAAAGTGTCTTGCGGGTTTTGTGGTGTCATGGACACGAAGTGTGGCCTTAGTTGCGGGTTTGGTCCACCAACTTGTTTTTAGCAATCCAAGGCATCATGGCGCGCAGCTTGCCGCCCACCACTTCGATGTCGTGCTCGGCGTTCAAACGGCGGCGGCTGATCAAGGTAGGCGCACCCGCCTTGTTTTCCAAGATAAAGCTCTTGGCGTATTCGCCGGTTTGAATGTCTTTCAACACCTGCTTCATCACGCGTTTGGTTTCTTCGGTCACCACACGCGGACCTGTCACGTACTCACCATACTCCGCGTTGTTGGAGATGGAGTAGTTCATGTTGGCAATGCCGCCCTCGTAAATCAAGTCGACAATCAGCTTGAGCTCGTGCAAGCATTCAAAGTAAGCCATTTCGGGGGCATAGCCAGCTTCCACCAAGGTTTCAAAGCCAGCCTTGATGAGCTCTACAGCACCACCGCAAAGCACAGCTTGTTCGCCGAACAAATCCGTTTCAGTTTCTTCTCTGAAGTTGGTTTCAATGATGCCAGCTCGACCGCCACCATTGGCCATCGCGTAGCTCAAAGCCAAGTCACGGGCCTTGCCGGACTTGTCTTGATGCACTGCTACCAAATGCGGCACACCGCCGCCTTGAGCGTAAGTGCTGCGCACGGTGTGGCCAGGGGCCTTAGGCGCCACCATCCACACATCCAAATCGGCGCGGGGCTGCACCTGACCATAGTGCACGTTAAAGCCGTGCGCAAAAGCCAAAGAGGAGCCCTGCTTGATGCGGGGCTCTACATCGTTGGTGTACACGGTGGCAATTTGCTCGTCGGGCAACAAAATCATGACCACATCCGCCTGAGCCACAGCGTCGCCCACTTCTGCCACTCTTAGGCCTGCTTTTTCAACCTTAGGCCAAGATGCGCCTCCATTGCGCAAACCCACCACCACCTTCACGCCACTGTCGTTCAGGTTTTGTGCATGCGCGTGCCCTTGGCTGCCGTACCCGATGATGGCCACGGTTTTGCCCTTGATGAGGCTCAGGTCGCAATCCTTGTCGTAATAAACTTTCACTTCTTTCTCCTTGTTAAAAATCAGACTCGAAGAATGCGTTCACCGCGGCCAATGCCGCTGCATCCGGTTCGAACAGTTTCCAGAATGGACGTGCGGTCAATGGCTTCCAAAAACGCGTCGTTTTTGGAGTGGTTGCCAGTCAATTCAATCGTGTAGCTTTTTTCGGTGACATCGATGATACGGCCCCTAAAAATATCGGCCATGCGCTTCATCTCTTCGCGCTCCTTGCCAACGGCGCGCACCTTCACCATCATGAGCTCGCGCTCAATGTAAGCACCCTCTGTTAAGTCCACCACCTTCACCACTTCAATGAGGCGGTTCAAATGCTTGGTGATTTGTTCAATGACGTCGTCTGAACCCGTGGTTTGAATAGTCATCCGCGACAGGCTGGGGTCTTCAGTTGGCGCTACGGTTAAAGACTCGATGTTGTAGCCCCGGGCAGAAAAAAGCCCCACCACACGAGACAAGGCACCGGCTTCGTTTTCAAGCAAAACTGCAATGATGTGTTTCATATGTCGTTTCCTTATAGATCTTCCGAGCCCAACAACATTTCGGTAATGCCTTTGCCCGCTTGAACCATAGGAAACACGTTTTCGGTGGGATCGGTGCGGAAGTCCATGAACACGGTTCGGTCTTTAAGTTTTCGGGCTTCGCGCAAGGCGGGCTCCACATCTTCAGGACGTTCAATGAGCATGCCCACATGGCCATACGCTTCGGCCAGCTTCACAAAGTCAGGTAAAGCATCCATGTAACTGTGGCTGTAGCGGCCTGAGTATTCAATTTCCTGCCACTGCCGCACCATGCCCAAATAGCGGTTATTGAGCGCCATGATTTTGATGGGGGTGTTGTACTGCAAACAGGTGGAGAGCTCTTGGATGCACATTTGCACCGAGCCTTCGCCCGTAACACAAAACACTTCACTTTCAGGCTTGGCCAGCTTGATGCCCATGGCGTAAGGAATACCCACGCCCATGGTGCCTAAACCACCCGAGTTGATCCAGCGGCGCGGTTCATCAAATTTGTAATACTGAGCCGCCCACATTTGGTGCTGACCCACGTCGGACGTGATGTAGGCATCCGCATCGCGCGTCATGTTCCAAAGTGTTTCCACCACAAATTGGGGCTTGATGACTTCGGTGTTGCTCCGGTCGTATTTGAGGCAGTCGCGTTGGCGCCAAGCTTCAATGGTCTGCCACCATTCATCCAAAGCTTGCACGTCGGGGCGCTGTGAAGATTCTTTGATCATGGCGATCATTTCTGTCAGCACGTCTTTCACGTCGCCCACAATCGGAATGTCGACTTTGACCCGCTTGGAAATGCTGGAAGGATCAATATCGATGTGGATGATTTTTCGTTCGTTTTGCGCAAAGTGCTTGGGGTTGCCAATCACGCGGTCATCAAAACGCGCTCCCACTGCCAGCAACACATCGCAGTTTTGCATGGTGTTGTTGGCTTCAATGGTTCCGTGCATGCCCAGCATGCCTAAAAACTTGCGATCGCTTGCGGGGTAGGCACCCAAGCCCATTAGGGTATTGGTACAGGGGTAACCCAACATATCCACCAGCGTGCGCAGCTCTGAAGTGGCATTACTCATCAACACGCCGCCGCCTGTGTATATGTAGGGACGCTTAGCGGCCAGCAACAACTGCAAGGCCTTGCGAATTTGTCCTGAATGCCCCTTGCGAACGGGGTTGTAAGAACGCATTTCCACCTTATCGGGGTAGCCCGTGTAAGCCGCTTTCTTAAACGATATGTCTTTTGGAATATCCACCACCACTGGACCAGGACGGCCAGACCGCGCTATGAAGAACGCTTTCTTCATGATGTCGGCCATATCTTTAGGGTCTTTGACCAAAAAGTTGTGCTTAACAATGGGCCTCGTAATGCCCACGGTGTCGCATTCCTGAAACGCATCAAGACCAATGGCCGGCAGCGGCACTTGACCCGTCAAAATGACCATGGGAATGCTGTCCATGTAGGCCGTTGCAATGCCGGTCACGGCATTGGTCACACCGGGGCCGGAGGTCACCAAAGCCACGCCCACATCACCCGTGGCACGGGCATAGCCGTCAGCCGCATGCACGGCTGCTTGTTCGTGCCTGACCAACACGTGCTGAATAGTTTCTTGCTTGTACAAGGCATCGTAAATGTGCAGAACTGCACCACCGGGGTAGCCCCAAACGAACTTGACGCCTTCTGCCTGAAGTGCCTTAACCAAAATTTCGGAGCCGCGAAGCTCTAAATCTGCGGAATGCGCCGATGCATCCGCTTGAACTGCCGAAGAGACTTCGGCTGAAGATGAATTCATGATGAACCTTTGTGATTTTCTCTAACGAAAAACCTAGGGTGCCTTTCAGTCGATGCTTGTGGCAAGACGTTAAGACTTGAGATCAAAACCATGGATGCCAGTCATGCCGCATCGAACTTTGACCCGTTTGCTTCAATATGCTAGGGGGTGAGATTATGGCATGACATAATTTGCTGAGTTCACATCATGAAAAAAATGCATCTTGGCCACTCCACAAGAGCTCTCTGACTTTCTTAAAAGTGTGGAGCGCCGCGCGTTCAAGCGGGCTGTTTATCACGTTAGGGACGATGAGGCGGCGCTGGACATTGTGCAAGACAGCATGATGAAGCTCGTGGAGCATTACAGCCACAAAGAGCTCACAGAACTTCCCATGTTGTTTCAAAGAATTCTGACCAACAGCACCCTGGATTGGTTCAGGCGCCAAAAAACCCGTAAAGCCATTTTCAGTAATTTAGGCGACTTTCATTCTGACGACGCGGACGCAGACTTTGACTTGCTCGAAAACCTTGACCTGAGTCATTTGAGCGACCTGAAAGAACAATCTGAGAGCACCGAAACTGCTCTAGAGCGTTCACAGACCTTCCATATGATTGAAAAAGAAATTCAAGCACTTCCAGCACGTCAACGAGAAGCCTTTCTCATGCGTTATTGGGAGGAATTGGATGTTGCCGAAACAGCTTCTGCCATGGGT
>CAMAWQ010000036.1 GCA_945862005.1 Hylemonella gracilis
GCAGTCGCCCGTATCGATGCGCTCGCCTTGCACATACACCCCGTCGGTGCTGGTCATCCCCACGCGCCAGCCGTGTTGCTGGAACAAGTGCGCAATCAACCTCACGGTGGTGGTTTTGCCGTTGGTGCCGGTCACTGCTACCACCGGAATGCGGCCATTGTCTTTGCTGCCAAACATGGTCTGGATGATGGCTTCACCCACCGCACGCCCTTTGCCAAATGAAGGCGACAAATGCATACGCAAACCGGGTGCGGCGTTGACCTCCACCACGCCGCCGCCTTGGGTTTCTAGGGGTTGCAAAATGCTTTCGCACACCATGTCCACCCCGCAAATGTCCAGCCCCACCATTTTGGCGGCCGCTACGGCGCGTGCGGCAATAGAGGGGTGCACGTCATCGGTCACATCGGTAGCGGTGCCGCCGGTGGACAGGTTGGCGTTGTGCCGCAGGTTCACGCGCTTGCCCTTGATGGGCACAGAATCCGCCGTCATGTCCTGCGCGCCTAAGCAGGTAAGGGCAATGTCGTCAAAACGAATTTTGGTGAGGGATGTGGCGTGCCCTGTGCCACGCCGTGGGTCTTTATTGACCTGCTCCACCAGCTCTTTAACGCTGTGCAGGCCGTCTCCCACGACGCTTGGAGCATCGCGGCGGGCAGCGGCGACCAGTTTGTCGCCCACCACCAACAAACGAAAGTCGTTGCCAGGCAAGTAGCGCTCAACCAGGATGTCGTCATCAAATTCACAAGCGGCTTCAAAGGCGGCGTTTAAGTGGTTTTGGTTGTTGATGTTGACGGTCACACCCTTGCCTTGGTTGCCGTTTTTGGGCTTGATGACCACGGGCAAGCCAATTTCAAGCGCGGCGGCCCATGCGTCTTGGGGCGTGTCTACCTCGCGGCCCACGGGCACGGGCACGCCCGCAGCGGCCAGCAATTTTTTGGTGAGCTCTTTATCTTGGGCAATCTGTTCTGAAATAGCGCTGGTGGTGTCCATTTCCGCAGCTTGTATGCGCCGTTGCTTGCTGCCCCAGCCAAACTGAATCATGCTGCCTGTGGTCATGCGGCGGAACGGAATGCCCCGCGCTACGGCAGCGTTGGCAATAGAAGCGGTGCTGGGGCCTAAGCGCTCGTCTTCATCCAGCTCACGCAGTTGGTGCAGGGCGGCCTCTAGGTCAAAAGGCGTATCGTGTTGCGCGGCCAGGCACAGCTTTTGGGCCCAGTCAAAGGCCAAACGGCCCACCGCTTCTTCAGAGTACTCCACCACCACGCGGTACACCCCGGCTTCATGGGTGTCAGCGGTGCGGCTAAACGTAACGGGGCAGCCCGCTTGCGCTTGCAAGTCGAGGGCGGCGACTTCAAGCACATGGGCCATGGGCACGGTGTCGTCGTTGCCCATGGAGCGCATGGGCCGAATATCGGGAAAACGGTCGCGCAGGCGCGCCTCAAAGCCGTTGCGGGTACTGATGCTGCGTTCTTCGGGCGAGCAGGTCACCACGGCCTCAATGGCAGTGTGGTGGCTCCATAAATTGGGCCCGCGCAGGGCTCTGATACGTGAAACGTCCATGTCTTGTAGATCAGTAGGTTTTAGCGGTTTCAGCGTTGAAGGTGCGCAAGCCCGCGGCAATAAGTTCCGGCTTGATGTCCAAGGCCCAAGCCGAAGCGACTACGGCCATCACCATTTCAGGTTTGTCGGCTTTACTTTTATTTAATGAGTTGAGCGAAATACGCGAGATTTCAGACTCGCCCTGCGCCATCACGATATCGCGCTGGTTCAAGTAAACCGCCCGCTCACCTTGGGCGCGGTGGCTCACCATGGCGGGCAGCTGGGCGTCTAGAGCATAAAAAATCACTTTGCCATCGCATAAATCGGCCATTTCCACAATTTGCGGGTCGCTGGCATTGAGCACCGCTGTGCCTTCGGGCAGCACCACGTCCACTTGCGTGCGCACCACCGAAAAGTGTTGATCAGGGGTGCGAATGTAATAACCTGTGAGGTCTTGGGCCGATTGCATGTCGGTCACCACGCCCACCAAACAGCGGTCGTAAGGCAAGCCCTCTTTCAAAATTACCTCTTGCTGGTGTTCAAACACCGCAGCTTCCACTGAGCGGTTGATCAGCACGCGCTGCCCAGCTTCCCAGTAGGCGCTGGGCTGGGCATCCACACAGCGGTTGTCCAGAAAAAAACCATCCTGACAAGCCAGCCCCACTTGCCTGCCGCTGATGTGCAACAACCACGCCACCAAGCGGGCAATGCGCGCGGTGTGCTGGCTGCCCGTAATGCCCACCACCGGAATCCGATACGACTGCTTAGGCGGAAACAGGTGGTCCACAATGGCTCTGCCCACTGGCCTGGGTTGCCCTTCTAAGGGTTTGATGTGCATCAGCAAGCCTGGACCAGCATTAACTTCATTAATGGCGCCGCCTTGGGTGTGCAGGGGCTGGGTAATGTCGGGCGTTACCAAGTCAATACCCGCAACATCTAGGCCCACCACGCGTGCAGCCAGCGCGGCCACTCGGGCTACCTCAGGGTGTACTTGGTCGGTGCAGTCGTATTCCAGGTTGCCGCCATGGGGTTTGAGCAACACCACCCGGCCCGCCTCAGGAACAGACTCTGCGCTCAGCCCTTGCCTTTGCAGCTCAAGCCTTACTGTGGGCTCGCGCCTGAGCACAATGGGGGAGAGCGGGTATTCGGCCTCGTAGCCGCAGCGTGGGTCGCTGTTGATTTGTTCGTCTATCAGCTCCTGAATGGTGTGTTGGCCGTCGCCCTTAACGCAGATGGTTTTGCCCCGACTGGCCGCCACCATTTGTTTGCCCACCACCAAAAGCCGGAAGGCATCGCCCTGAATAAAACTTTCCACAATCACGCTGCTGCCTTGTTTGGCGGCTTCGATAAAGGCGGTTTCAATTTCTGCTTGAGTTTGCAGGTTGATGAACACGCCACGGCCATGGTTGCCGTCGCTGGGTTTTACTACCACGGGCAAGCCAATGTCTTGTGCCACTGCCCAAGCTTCTGCGGCCGTGCTGACCTCTTCCCCATCGGGCACCGGTACGCCACAAGACTTGAGGAGCGTTTTGGTAAGGTGCTTGTCGCTGGCAATACTCTCCGCAATGGCGCTGGTGCCATCGGTTTCAGCGGTCCAAATGCGGCGCTGCTGACAGCCATAGCCCAGTTGCACCAGGTTCACGTCGTTCAGGCGGATGAACGGAATCTTCCGGTCTATGGCGGCTTTAACGATATGGCCTGTGCTGGGGCCTAAATAATGGTCGTCAATGAGCTCTTTAAGGTCTTCAACAGCGGCGGGCACGTCAAAGGGTTCGTCATTGATGGCGGCCATGACCAAATCGCGCCCCAAATGCAAGGCTTGGCGGCCTACTTGTTCCTGGGGCGACTCAAACACCACTTTGTAAATACCGCGCTCGTCGGTTTCTCGCGCTTTGCCAAAGGTCACGTGCATGCCAGCAAGGTTGTGCAGTTCAATCACCACATGTTCCAAAATATGGCCGCTCCAAGTGCCCTCACGCAAGCGCTTTAGAAAACCACCGTGTTCGCCCACACCGCAATAGTGTTCAACCAAGCTGGGCAACATGCCGGTGAGGCGCTCATAAAATCCGGGGATGGTGTGTGAAGGGTAGTCTTCTAGCTCGCCTAAATCTACCCAAGCTTCAATGATGGGTACATAGGTCCAAATGCCAGGCCCCCTCAAGTAAGACACTTTCAGGAATTCGAATTTTTTCTTCTTCATGAGTTTTGGCATGTGGCGCGCAGTATCCTTGGCGCTTGCTGAAAAAAAGAACTGGTCATGTTACACGCGCTTTGCCTAAGAACTAGATGTTGAATCCACCCACACCGGCCATCCCCCGTGATCTGAGTGTCCTGTGGCAAGAGCGTTTGAAAAACGTGCTGCATGTTCAAGAAAACGTTTTGGCCACTTTGGTCGTTGACCTGGACGATCAACTTTGCTATGGGCAGGGCCTTTTGGTGTTGACCAGTCAGCGCTTTTTATCTTGGTCACCATCTGCCGAGAGCTCAGATTCAAACTCCATAACTTCTAGCGGATGGGTCACCTTTGTCCATCAGCCCGGCGGGCAGCTTGTACTTGGCGACCATGCTGGCGTGGGGCACTTGTGCCTGCACAATGGCCAAGATCAGTTGGCCAAATGGCGCTTTACCCTAGGGCAAAACCTTCAGGCCATCCGATTGGTCGAGCAATTTAAAGACCAGCTTGCGCAAGAAGGTCAAAAAGAGGGGCTAAAAGACGGGCAAAGTGGTAACCGCAACACGCACCGCCACACTGAATTGATCGTTGGCGTCTGCCCCAGTTGCAATTCCCCGCTAGAGCCCGACGCTGACGAGTGCGCCATTTGCGCCAAGCTCATGTACACCCCGCCGTCCACTTGGACGCTGCTGCGCTTGTGGCGGTTTGCCAAGCCCTACAAGGTGCAGCTCATCTGGGGCTTTGTGCTCACCTTGCTGGGCACCGCGGCCAGCTTGGTGCCGCCTTATCTCACCATGCCGCTGATGGACGAGGTGCTCATTCCTTACCAAAACGGCAAACCCCTAGACGCTGTGTTGGTGGCCCAATATTTGGGCGGCTTATTTGCCGCGGCGCTGGTGGCTTGGGGCCTCACTTGGGCGCGCACCTACATACTCGCGCTGGTTTCTGAGCGCATTGGGGCCGACCTGCGCACCACCACTTACGACCATCTGTTGCGCTTGTCACTGGAATACTTTGGTGGCAAACGCACCGGCGACTTGATTGCCCGCATTGGCAGCGAGACGGAGCGCATTTGCGTCTTTTTGTCTTTGCATTTGCTCGACTTTTTGACCGATGTGGTCATGCTGGTCATGACGGCGATCATTTTGTTTTCTATCAACCCTTGGCTGGCGGTGGTCACGTTGCTGCCCCTGCCCATCATCATGTGGATGATCCACACGGTTCGGGACCGCCTTAAAACCGGGTTTGAAAAAATTGACCGTGTGTGGTCTGAAGTCAACAACGTATTGGCCGACACCATTCCGGGCATTCGGGTGGTCAAGGCCTTTGCCCAAGAAAACCGAGAGGCTCGCCGGTTTAAAGACGCCAACCAACGCAATTTAGCGGTTAACGACCGGCTCAACCGCACTTGGTCGTTGTTTGCACCCAGCGTGTCGTTGCTTACTGAAGTGGGGTTGTTGGTGGTTTGGGCTTTTGGGGTGTGGTTGGTCTCGCACGACCAAATCACCGTGGGGGTGCTGGCCGCGTTTATTGCCTACATCAGCCGCTTTTATGGCCGCTTGGACACCATGAGCCGTATCGTGTCTCACACCGAAAAATCAGCCTCTGCCACCAAGCGTATTTTTGATATTTTGGACCATGTCTCCAGCGTGCCCGAGCCTGTTAAGCCTGTGCATCTGAGCCATGTGCAGGGCCGCATTGAACTGAAAGACGTGGGTTTTAGATACGGTAACCGCGAGGTCAACCGCGGCATCAACCTGACCATAGAACCAGGCCAAATGGTGGGCTTGGTGGGCCACAGCGGCTCCGGCAAAAGTACCTTGGTGAACCTAATTTGCCGGTTTTACGACGTGTCTGAAGGCAGCATCCGATTGGACGGCACCGACATCCGGTCCATTGCGGTGTCGCAATACCGCAGCAACATTGGCTTGGTGCTGCAAGAGCCGTTTTTGTTTTTTGGCACCATTGCCGACAATATTGCGTACGGCAAGCCGCTGGCTTCGCGCCAAGACATCATTGCCGCAGCGCGCGCCGCCCATGCCCACGAATTTATTTTGCGGCTGCCCCAAGGCTATGACTCCATGGTGGGTGAGCGGGGGCAGGGGCTGTCGGGCGGGGAACGCCAGCGCATTTCCATTGCGCGGGCCTTGCTCATTAACCCGCGCATTTTGATTTTGGACGAGGCTACCGCCTCGGTGGATTCCGAAACCGAGAAAGAAATTCAAAAAGCACTAGACAACCTCGTGCAGGGCCGCACCACTATTGCCATTGCCCACCGCTTGTCTACCTTGCAGCGTGCCGACCGCTTGGTGGTGCTAGACCGTGGCCAAGTGGTGGAAGAAGGCACGCACAACCAGCTCATGAGCCAGCAGGGCGCTTACTTTGGGCTCTACCAAGCTCAGGCCCGCAATATGGGGTCTGACGAGGCGCCTACGGCAACCACTCTCATCAGCCCCTCTGCACTCAATCAAGTGCTTGAATCGAATCCCATGGTGGGAGCTAAGTCATGAAGCTCAGTCAAGACGCTATGGGCCGCTGGGTGCTCACCACGGCAGACGGCACGGCGCACACTGGCGTGATGGCGGTACGTGCGTTTCCCATTCAGTCGCCCGAACATGGCGTCTCCATCATGGATGCCCAGGGCCATGAACTGGCTTGGGTGGATGACTTGGTCGCCTTGCCCGAGCCCACCCAATCCCTGCTGCGGCAAGCCTTACAAGGCCGCGAATTCATGCCGGAAATTGTGTCCATCCGCTCGGTGTCTGGCTTTATTACCCCTTGCACTTGGTTCATTACCACCGACCGTGGCGACACTGAACTTTTGCTCAAGGGCGACGAAGACATTCGCCGCGTCGCTGGCAATACTTTGCTCATCACCGATTCGCACGGTATACATTTTTTAATCCGCGATCTCACCCAGCTCAGCCGCGAAAGTCGCAAGCTGCTGGATCGGTTTATGTAAACCGGCCTTAATAAAAGCCCACTTCAACAGCCCATATAAAACCCCGCCATGATCATCAAAACCCAAGCCGACGTCACGCAAGCCGTATTGGCTGAAATTCAACGTGCTGAAAGCCCGCGCTTTCGCGAAATCATGACCGCTGCCGTCAACCATCTGCACGGCTTTGCCCGCGACGCCAAGTTGACCGAAATAGAGTTTCATCAGGTGTGTGGCTACATCGCCAAGCTTGGGCAAGCCACCACCGAATCGCACAACGAAGTGGTGTTGGCAGCAGGCTCCTTGGGAGTGTCGGCCTTGGTGTGCTTGCTTAACAATGGCAACAACGGCCAAACCGAAACCACCGCCAACTTAATGGGTCCCTTTTGGCGCATGGATTCGCCGTCTTTGCTCAATGGCGCGTCCATCGTGCATGGGCCCACCCCAGGCGTGCCTATTTTTGTAAAGGCTTGGGTGCACGACCACACCGGAAAAGCTGTGAGTGGCGCCTTGGTGGATGTGTGGCAGGCCTCTGCCGAAGGTTTTTACGAAAACCAAGACCCCGGCCAAGCCAACATGAACCTGCGTGGCCAGTTCACGACCGATGCCCAAGGCATGGTGTCTTTTAGGAGCATCAAACCCGCGGGCTACCCCATACCGCTGCAAGGCCCCGTGGGTGAGCTGCTCCGTGCGCAAGGGCGGCACAACCTGCGGCCTGCGCACATTCATTTCATGATTTACAAGTCCGGCTTTAAAACACAGTTTGCGCAGGTGTATTCCAGCGATGACCCGCACTTGGAAACCGACGTTCAATTTGGCGTTACCCAGGCGCTTATTGGCCAGTACGTGCTGCACGACCAAGAGCCCGCCCCCGAGGCCGATGTGACCGGTTCTTGGTCCTCCATGGAACATCACTTTGAAATTGAACCTGGCGAGGCCCGCCTGCCCAAGCCGCCCATTACCGGCAAAGCCGATGGCGCGCGTCCACAGCTCGAAATTTTGCAAAGACGCTAAAAAACAAACGGGGCTCAAAGCCCCGTTTGTTTGAGAGGTTGGTTTTACACCCATCAGTGAGTCCAGTACTGGCTAGACCAATAGGCTGCCGCAAACATGCCCACACGTTCGGTGGGTACGGAACGATAGTCCTCACGAGCCACAAACTCACCCTTGCCCACGAAAAAGCCGTGTACCCAGGCCGCGACATCAAGTTGAAGTTGCTTGAAAGTCATTTCACACCTCCTAATCCGTTCCATCGTGAAACGGTATAAACAGTTTATGCGTAATGTGAGGGAATGCAAGGACTTTTTTTAATAATTTAGGGTTTCCTAAAGTTCAATGTTGTCAATCAACCGCGTTTTGCCCAGACGGGCTGCCGCTAAAACCACCCAGTTGCCAGCTGACGACTGGGTCTCTGATGGGGGCGGGGGTTGTAAATCTGCTCGTTGGCGCACGGTCAGGTAGTCCACCTGCCAGCCCAGTTGGGTCAGCTGCTGTGTGGCATTGGCCTCCAGCGCTGGTAAATCGCCAGGTGTGAGTTGCAGCGTGTTGATGCTGTGCGCCATGTTTTGCAAGGCTTGGTTCAGTTGCACGGCTTGGGTGCGTTCGCTGGGCGATAGGTAGCCATTGCGCGAGGACAAGGCCAGACCATCGGCGGCGCGCAGGGTTTCGCCGCCATGAATTTCAATGGGCAGGGCCAGCTGGCTCACCATGCGCTTGACAACTATGAGCTGTTGGTAGTCTTTTTTACCAAACACGGCCGCGCTGGGTTGTACCATATGAAACAGCTTGAGCACCACCGTGCATACACCGGTAAAAAACCCGGGCCTGAAGTGCCCCTCTAACAGGTTGGCAAGGTCTGCAGGTGGGCTGACTTTGTAGCCTTGGGGCTCGGGGTACAGCTCCGCCTCGGATGGGGCAAACACCACATCGCACCCGGCGGCTTGGAGCTGGGCGCAGTCGGCCTCTAGCGTGCGGGGGTAGCGGTCAAAGTCTTCATGCGGCGCAAATTGCAAGCGGTTGACAAATATGCTGGCCACGGTGACGTCGCCCAGGGGCTTGGCCTGACGCACCAAGGCCAAATGGCCCTCGTGCAGGTTGCCCATGGTGGGCACCAAGGCTGGTCGGCTGAAGGCATTTAAATGCGAGCGCAGCTCGGCTAGGGTGTGTACGACCCGCATGGTCACCAGGCGTGGAGTGCGTTGTCGGGAAAGGTGCCTTGCTTAACGGCCGTTACAAACGCCTCCATGGCGCCGCGCACGCTGTCGGCCTGTGCCATGAAGTTGTGCACAAACTTGGGCATTTTGCCGAGGTTAACGCCCAGCATGTCGTGCATCACCAGCACTTGCCCGGCGGTATCTGCACCAGCGCCAATACCAATAGTGGGGCAATGGGGCAGGGCTTGGGTAATGTGTGCTGAAAGCTGTGCAGGCACCATTTCCAGCACCAGCAGGCTGGCACCAGCTTGTTGCAGTTCAAGAGCGTGGTTTTTAAGGATGTCGGCACCGTCTGGGGTTTTGCCCTGCACGCGGTAGCCGCCTAGGGCGTGCACGGTTTGTGGGGTTAGGCCTAAGTGCCCGCAGACCGGAATGCCCCGCTCCACCAAAAACCGCACGGTGTTGGTGGTCCAGCCGCCACCTTCAATTTTGACCATGTGCGCACCGGCTTGCATGAGCACCGAGGCGTTGCGAAACGCTTGTTCGGGTGATTCATGAAAAGTGCCGTAAGGCATGTCGCCAATGATCCAGGCGGTGCCCTGCACGCGCCGCACGCCGCGCGTCACGCTCTCTACGTGGTAACGCATGGTGTCTAGAGAAACGCCCACGGTGCTGGGCAGGCCTTGGCACACCATGCCTAAAGAGTCGCCCACCAAAATGCAGTCGACGCCAGCCGCATCGGCCACAGCGGCAAAGGTAGCGTCGTAAGCGGTGAGCATGGCTATTTTTTCGCCGCGGGCGTGCATTTCCATCAGGCGGGGCAAGCTCACAGGCTTACGTGTGGCGGGCGCGCTGGCGGGTGGCAGCGTGCCGTAGGGGCTGGCGGTATTGTCAGACATGGGGTTGCCCTGCGGTCATACCTAGGCGGGTGAGCAGGTCCACGTCGGCCTGGGTGTCGGGGTTGCCCGTGACCAAGAGTTTGTCGCCATAAAAAATGGAGTTGGCACCCGCCAAAAAGCACAGAGCCTGAATGGCTTCGCCCATTTGTTGGCGACCAGCCGATAGGCGCACGCGGGCTTTGGGCATGGTGATGCGGGCCACGGCAATAGTGCGCACAAAGTCAAACGGGTCCAGCGGCGCTTGGTTGGCAAGTGGCGTGCCTTCTACGCGCACCAAATTGTTGATGGGCACCGATTCGGGGTAGGGGCTCAGGTTGGCCAGTTCGGCAATGAGTCCGGCACGTTGGCTCACGGTTTCGCCCATACCCACAATGCCGCCGCTGCAAACCTTAACGCCGGCTTGCCGAACGCGCTCTAGCGTGTCAAGGCGTTCTTGGTAGTCGCGGGTGCTGATGATGTCGCCATAAAAGTCGGGCGAGGTGTCTAAGTTGTGGTTGTAGTAGTCCAAGCCCGCGTTACGCAGGGTTTGGGCGTGGCCGTCTTCCAGCATGCCAAGGGTGGCGCAGGTTTCTAGACCCAAGCCTTTAACCGCAGTAACCAACTCTGCAATTTGTTCAATATCGCGGTCTTTAGGAGCGCGCCACGCCGCACCCATGCAAAAGCGCGTAGCGCCCGCAGCTTGGGCTTGCTTGGCCGCAAACAACACCTCTTGCAGCGCCATCAGCTTGGTGGCTTTAACGCCCGTGTCGTAAGACGCTGATTGCGGGCAGTAACCACAGTCCTCAGGGCAGCCGCCGGTTTTGACGGAAAGCAAGGTGGCCAACTCCACCTGAGCCGGGTCAAAGTGCTCCCGATGCACCGTTTGCGCCCGAAACAACAGCTCTGGAAACGGCAGATGAAACAAGGCTTCAATGTCGGCAACCTGCCAGCGCAGTGCCAGGGAAGTTACTGCAGCTCCAGGGCGGGCGACTGTGCGGTGGAGGGTGATGGTTTGGGTCATGGCGCAGCCTGCGTAGGCACGTTATGGCGCAGGGCCACCTGCTTATTTTGCGCATCAACAAACACCAGCTGCGGCTCATGCGTGGCCATGTGGTCTTCATGGACTTGGGCAAAAGCCGCAATGATCACAAGGTCGCCAACCGTGGCTTTTAGGGCGGCAGAGCCGTTGACCGAAATCATGCCGGTGCCGCGTTCGCCTTTGATGGCATAGGTCACCAAACGTTCGCCGTTGTTGATGTTCCAAATGTGAATTTGCTCGTGTTCGCAAATATTGGCGGCGTCCAGCAGGTTTTCATCAATGGCGCAGGAGCCTTCGTAGTGCAGTTCGCACTGGGTCACTGTGGCGCGGTGAATTTTGGATTTCAGGAGGGAGCGGAACATGAACTCAAAACCAATAACAAATCAATGCTGCCATCATAGTGGCCCCAACACAGTCTCACCCAACGCAGCCTCGCCTAATAAATGCCTCGCAGCGCCAAGACCTGCTAAGCGGCCGCTAGCCAAACATGCGCTCAGCAAGTAGCCGCCCGTGGGGGCTTCCCAGTCCAGCATTTCGCCGGCGACAAACACGCCCGGTAGGGACTTGACCATTAAATCGGTGTTGAGGTCTTCTAAGCGAACGCCGCCTGCACTGCTGATGGCTTCATCAAGCGGGCGAGGCGATGCGAGTGTGATGGGCAGGTGCTGGATGGCCACGGCCAATTGGAAAGGGTCATGCAGGTCTTCTTTGCTTAGCACTTCATGCAGCAAGGCCATGTGCAGAGGTGTGAGGTTCAGGCGACTTTTCAAGTGGCTGCTGAGCGACCGAGCGCCGCGAGGGTGCGCCACCTCGGCTTGCACACGCTCGGGTGTGAAGTCGGGTTTGAGGTTGAGAAACAGGGTGGCGCGGCCATGGCGTTCAATTTCCTCACGCAGCCAAGCAGACACCGCGTAGACCAAACTGCCCTCGATGCCCGTGCTTGTCACCACAAACTCACCGCGTCGGCTAAAGCTGTGGCCTAGGCTGTCGGTGAATGACAAGACCACCGATTTGAGCGGCGCGCCTGCAAACTGGCTTGACAAGTGGCTGCTCCAACCTGTGGTGCCCATGGCGCCATTAGCGCCATGGGGGCCTTGCACATCAAAACCGCAGTTGGATGGTCGAAGGGGCGACACATCTAGGCCTAAGCTGCGCAACCAAGGCTGCCATGCACCGTCCGAGCCCACTTTGGACCAGCTGCCGCCGCCCAACGCCAACATCACCGCATCGGCTTGCACCGTTTGTGGGCCTTGGGGGGTGTCAAATTGCAGCGTGAATGTGGGTGCATCGTGTGGTGTGTTGGCATCACGCTGCAGTGCGCCATGCCAGCGGTGGCGCATGTGAAAGGTCACGGGCTGCCCATGCTTGGGGTGACGCAAGCGGTGTAACCACGCACGCAACAGCGGCGCGGCTTTCATGTCTGTGGGGAACACACGCTGTGAGCTGCCTACAAACGTGTCAAGTCCCAGGCCTGTGACCCACGCACGAATGGCCGCTGCATCAAAGTCCTTGAGCCAAGAAGCACAGGCCGAACTGCGCGAGCCAAAGCGGGTGATGAATGTTTCGAATGGCTCTGCATGCGTGAGATTGAGTCCCCCCAAGCCCGCTAGTAAAAACTTGCGGCCAGCGGAGGGCATGGCGTCGTAAACGTGCACATTGGCACCTGCGGCGCTGAGCATTTCTGCGGCCATGAGGCCCGCAGGCCCAGCACCCACGATGGCAACGTGTGGAGATGAATGAGTCGTCAAGTTTGAAGTTTGGGCAGCGAGCTCAGCTCGGCTAAACCGGTGCGTAGGCCAGCCGCACGTAGATAGGAGCAAAGGCCTCAGCTTGGGTGATGTCGATCAGGCTTTCTTTAGACAGTTCCAAAAGTGCCAAAAAAGTAACCACCAGCACGGGTGTGCCTTGGGTGGTGTCAAACAGGTCTGCAAACTCTACAAATTTGTGGCCCTGTAAATGGCGCAACACGATGCTCATGTGCTCCCGCACGGACAATTCTTCGCGGGTGATGCGGTGGTGCTGCACCAGTTTGGCGCGTTTGAGGATGTCGGCCCAAGCCTCTTGCAAGTCCACCACATGCACGTCCGGAAACCGTGGGGTGAGCGACTGCTCGATGTACACCTGCGCCTTTAAAAAGTCGCGGCCGTATTGCGGCAGGTTGCCCAGCTGAGCGGCAGCCAGCTTGATTTGCTCATATTCCAGCAGGCGTCGAACCAGTTCGGCGCGAGGATCTTCGGCCTCTTCGCCCCCCGCCGTCTTTTTGGGCGGCAACAGCATGCGCGATTTGATTTCAATCAGCATAGCTGCCATGAGCAGGTATTCGGCGGCCAGCTCAAGGTTGCGGGTGCGAACCTCTTCCACGTACACCAAGTACTGGCGGGTGACCGCCGCCATAGGAATATCCAAAATATTGAAGTTTTGCTTGCGGATCAAATACAGCAGCAAGTCCAGCGGGCCCTCAAAAGCCTCTAGAAAAATCTCTAAAGCATCTGGGGGGATGTACAGGTCTTGCGGCAGCGCAAACAGGGGCTCGCCATATAGGCGCGCCAAGGCCACCTGATCCACCACCTCAGGCAGAACCACGGGAACGGAAGGGGCCGAGTCTTCCAGCGTGACGTGATCGCGGGTGGCCAAGGGTTTAGGTGTTTTCGGTCAGGTAAACGTAGGGCTTTTGGGCCACTTGGGCAGCTTTAAATTCTGCCTGTTCGCTGCGCACCAAATGCTTGTCCCACAGGAGCTCTCGGCCTTGGCGTTGGCGGGCCTCTAAATCGGGCTTGCTGGCTTTGAGCTGGTCAATAAACTGGGTAGTTTCGGACTGGTAGTCGGGGCGGCGGAAGAAGTGCATAGAAGTCCTTGGTGGAGAGGCGTACCGCATTTTACGGGCCAGGGTTAGAGCCAGATGGGCCTGATTGGGCAATTTCTCGTCCCCGCAGCAGGCCGTGGTGCAAGTCGGCAGAAAAGTCTTCGGCGGGCAGGTGCTCCAACAGGCCGCTGCGCTGCGCAATGTCCAGGGGCTGGTGTTGCAGACCACACACCACCACATGCACCTGTTGGCGCTCGCACTGCTGGGCCAGCTCTTTGAGGGCGTCGGTGCCTGAGGAGTCCATATAAATCACATTTTTAAGGTCCAGCACCAGCGCGCTGCTGGGAAGCTGTTTGCTGATGTCTTCCATCAGGGTCACCGCCCCAAAAAACAAAGCGCCATACAAGCGGTAGCCACGCACTTGGGTCTCCAAGCCAGAAAGCTCAGGGTGGTCGTGTGCCACCACAGGCTCTACCCGAGACAAGCTGGAAATTCGGTAAATAAAGGTCACGCAGGCCGCCAGCAGCCCCACTTGCACGGCTACCGTCAAGTCCACTACCACGGTCAGCAAAAACACCGCCAAGAGCGTGATGCGGTAGGGCATGCGGTACTGCTTGAGCTGCACAAACTGGCGCCACTCGCCCATGTTCCACGCCACAAACATCAAAATGGCGGCCAGAGTGGCTAGCGGCACATGCTGAGCCAAGGGCGCTGCCAGCAGCATGATGAGCACCAGCGCCACCGCGTGCACCATCCCCGCTACGGGCGACACCGCACCGCTTTTTATGTTGGTGACCGTGCGGGCGATGGTGCCGGTGGCGGGCATACCGCCAAAAAACGGCGTGACCACATTGGCAATGCCTTGCGCCATGAGCTCTTGGTTGGGGTCGTGCTTGTCAGAGTGTTTGTTGCCACTCATTCCATTACTCATGCCATCCGCCACCCGAGCGCACAACAAAGATTCAATGGCCCCCAGCAAAGCCAGAGTGGTGGCCGGAAGGATCAGAAGTGCCAGGGTGTCGTGGTTGAAGCTGGGCCACTGGAACTGGGGCAATTCACTGGGAATCCCGCCAAACCGGCTGCCAATGGTGTCAACCTGCAGGCCCAACACCCACACTGCAAGCGGCGCCAAAACCAGCACCACCACCGAGCCCGGCAGCGCCGAGATGAACTTTAGAGTGCGCGCACTTGGACTGATGCGGCTGAGGTAACTGAGCACTTGCCGCCAAAACACCAGGATGGTTAACGAAGCTGCGGCCAAGCCCAAAGCATGCAGGTTCAGGCTGGGTAGGGCTTGCCACAGTGCCTGCAACATGCCGGTGAACTGCGCGGGCATATTGGCAATGCGCAGCCCCAAAAAGTCTTTGACCTGAGACAGCGCAATCAGCACCGCAATGCCGTTGGTAAACCCAATGATCACCGCCACCGGAATAAACCGTACCAGCGTGCCCAGTTTGAGCAGGCCCATAGCAAACAACATCAAGCCCGACAAGGCCGTGGCAATGATGAGGTTGGCCACGCCATAGCGCTCCACAATGCCGTACACAATGACAATAAATGCCCCGGCAGGCCCACCAATTTGCAGGCGGGTGCCGCCTAATGCGGAAATTAAAAAGCCGGCAATGATGGCGGTAAACAGCCCCGCTTCGGGCTTCAGCCCGCTGGCCATGGCAAAGGCCATCGCCAAAGGCAGCGCCACCACGGCTACCGTGGCGCCGGCGCTCAAGTCGCTGACGAAATGTTGCCGGTTGTAGCCACGCAAACAGTCCAGCAACCTAGGCTTAAAGTGCATCACCTAATGAATGCGCATGCCCGGCTGCGCGCCGGGCCAGGGGTTGAGAATGTAGATGCCGGGGGTAGCGCTCTCATCGGCGTGGCTGGCGGCCAGTACCATGCCCTCAGACACTCCAAACTTCATTTTTCGAGGCGCCAAGTTGGCCACCAGCACCGTGAGCTGGCCCACCAGCTGTTCGGGTTGGTACATGCTGGCAATGCCGCTGAAGACGTTGCGCAACTTGACTTGGCCTTGGTCGTCGGTTTCGCCCACATCTAGGGTCAGGCGCAGCAGTTTGGTGGAGCCCGCCACCGCTTCGCACTGCACAATTTTGGCAATGCGCAGGTCCACCTTGGCAAAGTCGTCAATGGTTATGGCGGGCGCCACGGCTTCGCCTCCGGGCAGTGCGAGGGTGGGGGAAGACGTTGTCGCAGCTGAGTTCATCGAGGCAGGCGGAGGCTCAAACAAGGCCTCCAGTTGTTCGGGGGTCACGCGTTGCATCAAATGCTGGTAAGGCGCAATGGCCTGCACCGTGCCAGCAACATCCCAGCGGTCCATGGGCATGCCCACAAAGGCCGATACATCACGCGCCAGAGATGGCAAAACTGGGCTAAGGTAGCGGGTCAAAAGCGCAAAGCAATTGATCAGCACCGAGCACACTTGGTGCAGGGCAGCGTTGTTGGCGGTGTCCTTGGCCAAGTCCCAGGGCTTGTTTTGATCGACATAGGCATTCACCTGGTCAGCCAGGGCCATGATGTCGCGGCTGGCTTTGGCAAATTCGCGCGCTTCAAAAAGCTGGGCCAATGGGTCTGCAGCTTGCTGCAGTTGCTGCAACAGGGCCCCACCGGCGGCGTCAAAGTTGCTGGTGAGTTTGCCGTCAAAGCGCTTGGTCAAAAAGCCGGCGGCACGGCTGGCAATGTTGACAAACTTGCCAATCAGGTCGCTGTTGACGCGCAGCATGAAGTCTTCGGCGTTGAAGTCAATGTCTTCATTGCGGGCAGAGAGTTTGGCGGCCAGGTAGTAGCGCAGCCACTCGGGGTTCATACCCAGTTGCAAATACTTGAGGGGGTCTAGGCCGGTGCCACGGCTTTTGCTCATTTTTTCGCCGTTGTTGACGGTTAAAAACCCATGTACAAACACATTGGTGGGCGTTTTGCGGCCACTAAAGTGCAGCATGGCGGGCCAAAACAGGGTGTGAAAAGTCACAATGTCTTTGCCAATAAAGTGGTACTGCTCTAAGTTGGGCTGCGCCATGTAGGCGGTGAAGTCCGGGCTTTGCGGATCTAAGGATTGGCGCTTGTCCAGCAAGTTTTTAAGGCTGGCCAAATAGCCCACGGGCGCGTCCAGCCACACATAAAAGTACTTCCCCGGCGCATCGGGAATTTCAATGCCAAAGTAGGGTGCGTCGCGGGAAATGTCCCAGTCGCCCAGCCCTTCGCTTTGGCTGCCGTCGGGGTTGGTGCGCACCGTGAACCATTCTTTGATTTTGTTGGCCACCTCGGGCTGCAGCCGCGATTTGCCGTTTTCATCCGGGTCTTGGGTCCATTGCTCTAAAAACGCCACACAGCGAGGGTCTGAGAGTTTGAAGAAAAAATGCTCCGAGCTTTTGAGCTCGGGCTGTGTGCCGGATAGGGCGGAGTAAGGTTTGATGAGGTCGGTGGGGGCGTACACCGCGCCGCACACCTCGCAGTTGTCGCCGTACTGGTCAAGGGCGTGGCACTTGGGGCACTCGCCTTTGATAAAGCGGTCCGGCAGAAACATGTTTTTCTGCGGGTCAAAAAACTGCTCAATGGTGCGGGTTTCAATCAGGCCGGTGCCTTTGAGATCGCGGTAAATCTGCTGTGCCAGCTCGTGGTTTTCAGGGGCATCGGTGCTGTGCCAGTTGTCAAAACTGATGTGAAAACCATCCAAATAAGGTTTACGTCCGGCAGCAATGTCGGCCACAAACTGCTGGGGCGTTTTGCCAGCTTTTTCGGCTGCAATCATGATGGGCGCGCCGTGGGTGTCGTCGGCGCCGCAAAAATTCACCGCGTTGCCCCGCATACGTTGAAAGCGCACCCAAATATCGGCCTGGATGTATTCCATGATGTGACCAATATGAAAGTTGCCGTTGGCGTAGGGCAGGGC
>CAMAWQ010000037.1 GCA_945862005.1 Hylemonella gracilis
AGCAGGCGCTCCAAAGCGTCGTTGCAGCCTTGAACATCGCCAATCAGGTAAAGTGACATGGCTCTTATTTTCGCTTGGGAACCATGGAAGTTTTGTTGATTGTGGTGCTGATTTTGCTCAATGGCTTGTTTGCCATGTCAGAGTTGGCATTAGCGGCCAGCCGCAAAGCGCGGCTCACGGCCATGGCCGAGGCGGGAGACGGTGGCGCCAAAGCAGCGCTGGCCTTGCTGGAGCATCCCAACCATTTTTTATCCACCATTCAGGTGGGTATTACTTCCATTGGCGTGCTGAATGGCATTGTGGGTGAGGCCGCATTTAGCGCGGGTTTGGCTAACTGGTTGATGGGGTGGGGCTGGTCAGATTCGGTGGCCGCTATTACCGCTACGGCTTTGGTGGTGACTCTGATCACCTTTTTAACCATCATCTTTGGTGAACTGGTGCCCAAGCGTATTGGGCAGATGTACCCTGAGTTGGTGGCGCGCTGGGTGTCGCGCCCCATGCAGTGGACGGCTTTGGTAGCCCGCCCCTTTGTGTTACTCCTGTCCACCACCACCCAAGGGGTGTTGCGCTTGATGGGGCTGCCCAACAAGGTGGACCGTAGCATGACCGCGGAAGAGATTCGCGCCAGCCTGGAAGAAGGGTTGGACGCGGGCGTGATTGAGCAGCACGAGCATCAAATGGTGCAAAACGTGTTCCGGCTGGACGATCGGCCACTCACCTCCCTGATGGTGCCGCGCAGCGACATTGCATGGTTTGATACCCACCTCACCCTTCGGCAGTGTCTAGATCAAGTCGCTAAAGCCCACGAGCGCGACGCCCACTCGTGGTACCCCGTGTGCCGTGGGTCTTTGGACGATGTGCTGGGCCTGATCAGCGTGTCGCGGCTGTTGGAGCTGAATCAGAAACCCGGCATAGCTCCCGAGATGAAGCTGTCTGAACTGGATGTGCACGTGCAAGCGGCCATGTTTGTGCCCGAAACCTTGTCGGGCATGGAGCTGCTGGAGCAGTTTAGGCAGCGGTCCGGTCGCATGGTGTTTGTGGTGGACGAATACGGCGTGGTTCAGGGTTTGGTGACGCCCGTGGACTTGTTAGAGGCGATCACTGGAGAACTTCAGCCCTTGGCCCAGGGGGATGCTTGGGCTACCCCTAGAGACGACGGCTCATGGTTGCTGGACGGCATGATGCCCGTAGACGAGCTACGAAGCCGCTTGGATATTCGCGCCTTGCCCGATGAAGACCGCGGTCGCTACAACACCTTGGCCGGTATGTTGCTGTCTGTGGCCGGACACTTGCCCCACACCGGCGAACGCATCGCCTCTTCGGGCTGGATGTTTGAGGTGGTGGACTTGGACGGACGGCGCATCGACAAGGTGATTGCTTCGCCGCTGCCAGAGGGCACTTAGCTTTTGTTGGTTAAAGCGTAATACAGGGTGCCTATCCATTCGTGGAGCAGGATTTGCCAGTCCAGCGATCCGCCCAATAATGAATACGAAGTCCAAGGCGTATGTGCCCCAGCCCGAAAATCAACCGCATAGGGCGTGACGTTCCAGCCCGCTTTTTGAAAAACGGCCATAGACCGCGGTATATGAGAAGCCGAAGTCACCAGCAACCAAGGTTTAGAAATGTCTACGCTGGGCAGTTTTGCCGACAAGACAGCGTTTTCATAGGTGTTGCGAGAAGCCGCTTCAAAATAAAACCGCTGGTCCGCTTGGGGCAACTCCATCAAACCCATGTCTTGGTAAAAAATCTGGGCGCGCTGGGCTTCCGAAAGGCTCGATCCCAGCATCTCGCCCGAGCCGCCGGTGAAGATGAGCTTCAAATGGGGATGTGATTTGAGCAAGCCAATCGGGGCGGTCATACGTTCAGCAGCACCATTGAGCTGAGCTTGCGGCCGACCATTTAAGTCTGGCGCCTGCCACACATAGGCCGATTCCAAGGCGCCTCCCAGCACTACGACTCCTTCAAATTTATTCAAGTCCAAGTTTTGCGGCACGGGGTAGCGGCTTTCCAACTGACGAATGCCGAACTGAGGTAGCGGCTGCCAACCCTGAAGCAGGAGCACACCTAAAGCGATCCAGCACAGCCGACGCCCCAGCTTGGACCATTGTTTGGGCCAAAAAGTTTGCAAAACCAAGCCTAGCCCTAAGCCCAAAGCCACCCAAGCCAAGGGCTGGGTGATGAAGCTCAGTATTTTGGAGAGAACAAACATCAAGGCTAAAGGCGGGCTAACGCTAAATATCAGGGCTTTGTGATGAGCCCCATTTGCACCTTCACCCGTTCAATGGCTTGGCCGATCACCTTGGCGTCTTCGCTTTGGGGCGGCAGCAGTTTAAAAAGCCGCTCCCAATGGGCAAGGGCTTTGGGGTACTGCTTGGCATCAAAGGCGGCGGTGCCTGCCAGCCACAAGCCCATCAGGTCGTTGGGGTCTAGGCGCAAGGCTTGGTCGATCAGTTGTTGCGGTTTGCCGGTGAACACGCCTTGGGCATTGGCGGCGGCCACGTCGGCGTAATCGGACAACATGGTGGCATTATTTTGAAGGTGAAGGGCAGATCGGTCGTAAGCGCGTTCGGCTTCTTGCATGCGCCCTAAAGCCTTATAGGAGCGCACCAGCATGGCCAAGCCTTCTAGGTTGGACGGGTCTTGAGCCACTTTGTCTGCCAAAGCGCTCACCATACGTTCAATATCCGCCTGGGTCACCGCTGGGGTGTTGTTGGGGCCGCCTTGTGCTTCAGGGTTCCGCACCAAAGCCATGGGTTGGCCCAGCACCAAGTAGATGCAGACCGCGGACAAGGGCAATAGCACCACCATGGTCCACAGAGTGGCTCGCGCGGGCTTGGACTGAGAGGTGGTTAAAGGTTGAGCTTGATCTTGAGCTTGCGTGTCTTGAAGATAGCGGGCCATCAACTCGGTTTGGGCTTCTTCAAAAGCTGAAGCGGCCACCAAGCCCGTACTGAGGTCGAGTTTGAGTTTGGCCAACTCTTCTTGATAAATCGCCGTGTTCAGGCTTTGCCGTGACGGACTGGCCTGCACACGCGCCCAAACCAAAGGTCGAATGAGCCACAGCACACAGCCGACGAGCACGGCCAAGGCACACAGAATAAACGCGGTCAATGCAGTCATTTGGAGGGCGGGGTTGAGTTTTTCAGCAGCACCTGTAAACGTTCCAGTTGTTCAGGTGTTTGGGGTGGCTCTGGCAGCAAGCGGCGGCGTTTCAAAACGAGCAACAGCACCCCTACCCCTAACAACATGAGCACAAAGGGCCCAGCCCAAAGCAGCCAGGTGGTGGACTTGACCGGAGGGTTGTACAACACAAAGTCGCCGTAACGGCCCACCATAAACGCCAATATCTGCTCGTCTGTTTGGCCTTGTCGCATCAAGTTGCGAATTTCGCGCCGCAGGTCTAAGGCCAAGTCTGAGCGGGATCCGGCCAGCGATTCGTTTTGGCAGACCAGGCAACGCAGTTCTTCGGCCAAGCTGTTCAGGCGGGCTTCCATGGCGGGGTCTTGCGCTAAGGGCTCGGCCTCTTTAGCCCATGACGGGCTGGGCTGCAAACAGGCCGCCCCAGCGGCCAAGAAGAGCGCCACACATAAAACCAGCCGGTGCATGGCCCTACGGATGCCACGCGCCCCTCTGTTCGTACTCCAACCCCAGCAAGACGCTACTGGACTTAATGCGCCGCTCATGATTTGTTGAGCTCCGCAATCAGGGGCAGCAGCTTGCGCTGCACATCATCGGCGGTCAGGGCGCCAGTGTGTTTGAGCCGAATCACACCCTGTTTGTCCACCACATAAGTTTCAGGCACGCCATACACACCGTAATCCAGCCCAATGCGGCCATCGGTGTCGGTGATGGATACGCTGTAAGGGTTGCCGTAACGCTGGAGCAAGCTCAGGGCTTGGGGGGCTTGATCTTTGTAATTCAAACCCACCATCGGGGCCACCTGTTGGCGTTGTAGTGCCAGCAGCAGGGGGTGTTCTTCGCGGCAAGGGGCGCACCAAGATGCCCACACATTCATCACCCACACTTTGCCCATCAGCTCTTGCGGGGTGAACTCCTTAGGGGCTAACTCACTGCGCGCTTCGGCATTGGGCTTAGCAGCGGGGTCTATTAAGTAAGGCGCTGTAAAAGCAGGTGCAGCTCGGCCAATCAGGGGGGAGGGTACTTCGCGCGGGTTGAGCTTGAGGCCAGCAGCCAAAAAGCCCACCAGCACCAAAAATATGGCCAGGGGAATGAGGTACTTGGCTTTCATCCCGCCGCTTTCTTGCGGTAGCGGCGGTCGGCCACCGAAAGTACGCCGCCAGCAGCCATGAGAAAACAGCCCATCCAAATCCAGTCCACAAATGGTTTGAAATACACCCGAACCGCCCAAGCAGACCCTTCTAAGGGCTCGCCCAAAGAGACGTACAAGTCGCGGGTAAAGCCAGAGTCAATGGCCGCTTCGGTCATGGGCATGCTGCTGGAAAGGTAGTTGCGCTTTTCTGGGTAGAGCGTGATGGGGGCGCCGCCATCGGCACGCACTTCAAAGTGTCCGCGCATGGCTTTGTAGTTGGGGCCTTCCACGGCTTGGACGCCTTTAAACAAAAATTCGTAACGCCCAATGCGGGTGGTGTCTTCGGGCTCCATGCGCACGTCTTGTTCCTGTTGGTAACTGCTCACCAAGGTCACGCCCAAAATAAACACCGCAATGCCCATGTGCCCAAGCTGCATGCCCCAATAGGCCAAAGGCGGCCAGCCAGACTGCACACGTTTCACAATCTGAATCAGGCTCGACGCGGCAATCCACGCCGCAAAAAAGACACCTAAGGCGGTCAAGTTGTAAAAGTTGCCCATGAGGTAAGGCACGGCAATCGCCGCCAACACTGCCGCAGGCGCGGCCCACTTCAGCTTACGGGCCAAATCGGCAGGCTGGGTGTGCTTCCAGTTGGCCCAAGGCGCAATGGCCATGAGCAGCATCACCGGCGCCATGATGGGCACAAACACCGCATTGAAATATGGTGGCCCCACTGAAATTTTGCCCAGTCCTAAGGCGTCAAGTAGCAGCGGGTATAGCGTGCCAAGCAGCACCGTGGCAGCAGCCACCACCAAGCTCACATTACCGATCAACATCAGGGTTTCACGTGACATCAGCGCAAAACTGCCGGTTGATCGCACCTGAGAGGCCCGCCATGCAAATAAGGTCAAAGAGCTGCCCACCACCAAGGTAATGAGCATCAAAATAAAAACGCCTCGGGTGGGGTCGGTGGCAAACGCATGCACCGAGGTGAGCACGCCGGAGCGAACCAAAAACGTGCCCAGCAGCGACAGCGAAAACGCCGCAATCGCCAACAAAACCGTCCAACTTTTGAAGGCGCCACGTTTTTCCGTCACAGCCAGAGAATGCATGAGTGCGGTCCCCACCAACCAAGGCAAAAGGGAGGCGTTTTCTACCGGATCCCAAAACCACCAGCCGCCCCAACCAAGCTCGTAATAGGCCCAAGAAGAGCCCAACGCAATGCCCAAAGTTAAAAACACCCAAGCAATGGCCGTCCATGGGCGCGACCAGCGGACCCAAGCTGCGTCCAGCTGACCGGAAATGAGCGAGGCAATGGCTAGGGCAAACGCCACCGAAAACCCCACATAGCCCATGTAGAGCATGGGGGGGTGGAAGATCAAGCCAGGGTCTTGCAGCAGGGGGTTGAGATCGCGCCCGTTTTCAGCGGCGGGCAACAAGCGCTCAAACGGGTTAGAGGTGCACAACACAAACAGCAAGAGGCTGGCGGTGATCAGGCCAAGCACTGCCAGCACGCGGCTGGCCATGGCCAAGTCCAGCTGTTTAGAAAGCACTGAAATGGCAAAAGTCCACCCTGCGAGCATGAACACCCACAACAACAAAGAGCCCTCGTGACCTCCCCATACTGCCGCCAGCCTGAAGTGCAAGGGCAGCAAGGTGTTGGAGTTTTGAGCCACGTACAACACCGAAAAGTCGTTGTCGTAAAAGCACCAAGACAACAAACCAAAAGCCAACAAAAGCAAGGCAAACGACACGGTGGCCGCCGGGCGGGCAAGCGACATCCAAGCCGTGCGCCCGGTTTGTGCCCCTACCAGCGGCAATACTCCTTGCAGCAACGTGACGCACAGCGCCAACACCAAGCAAAAACTTCCGAGTTCAGCGGTCATGGTTGGGTACCTTTTAGAGTCTCCGCAGCTTGGGCGTTTTTGGCCTTTTGCGCTTGTTCTATGGCTTGCATGGCTTCGGGTGGCATGTAGTTTTCATCGTGCTTGGCTAGTACTTCGGTAGCCACAAACGTGGTACCTGTGCCAGCGCGCACCTGAACCACAGCCCCTTTTCCTTCTTTAAATAGGTCAGGCAAGATACCGGTGTATTGCACGGGAACTTCTTGAACCATATCGGTCATGACAAATTGCACCGTCACGTCTTTGCGTTGAATAGACCCCTCTTTGACCATGCCGCCAATGCGAAAGGCGCGGTCTTTGGGGTACTGGCCCGCCGCCACTTCGCTGGGGGTGATGTAGAGCGCAATATTGCTGTTAAGGGCATTGAGCACAAAAGCCACCGCAGCGCTGACGGCCAATACGGCCAAGCTGATCCACAACAATCTTTGGTAACGGGGTTTCACTTGACCGAGGGCTCCTGTTGGGGGCTTGAAGCCGCTTCACCCTCTTGGGCTTGAAGCTCCTGCGCCAGTTGTTGCAGGGCTTGACGGTGCCGCTGGCGTATCCACACCGGCTCCAACACCATCACCACTGCGCTGATACCAAAACTACCCCAAACATAAAGACCGTACCCGCCCATGGTTAAAAACGCGTCTAGGGAGCCCCAATTGACTAAGTTCATGTCTGCCCCCTGCGCACTTCGGGCAGTTGTTGCGCCCAATCGGTGTAACGCTCACGCTCCAACACCATGGCTCGCGCCCGCTGCAAGGCTACAGCCATGCTGTAGGCCCAAAAACAAAATGTCATGAGCAGCATGGCCAGCAGCATGGTTTGCGCCATAGAAGGCGATTTGGTCAGTGACACCGACGCGCCCTGGTGCAGGGTGTTCCACCACTTGACCGAAAAATAAATGATGGGCACGTTCACCACGCCTACTAGGGCCAATACGGCGCTGGCTTTGTCAGCACGGCGGATGTCGTCTATAGAAGCATGAAGGCCCATGTAGCCCAAGTACAAAAACAACAAGATCAGCTCTGACGTCAGGCGGGCGTCCCAAACCCACCATGTACCCCACATGGGTTTGCCCCACAAAGCCCCCGTTGCCAAAGACAACACGGCCATTAAGGCACCCGTGGGAGCCAAGGCCTGAGCCATCACGTATGACAGGCGGGTATTGAAAATCAGCCCCGCGGCAGCCCAACCCGCCATGACCACGTAAATGAGCATTGACATCCAAGACGCTGGCACATGCACAAAAATAATGCGGTAACCCTCGCCTTGGACGGCATCGGTGGGCGCGACAAAAAAGCCGATGAACAAGCCCGCCAAACCCAATAGGGCAGTTACCGTCCATAGCCATGGAATACATTTGCCCGCCAAAGGGTAGAAGGTGGCAGGGCTAGAAAAAGTGAACCAGTTCAGACGCGTCATTCCAAGCCAAATTATTCCAAAGCAATTTTTAGTGCGGCCGCAGTGGCCCAAGGCGCAAAGGTCAATGAAAGCAGCAACAAGGCCACAAGTAACGAAATATAACCGTCAGCCTCCAAGCCTGAGAGTTGTGCAATCACAGCGCCTGACCCAAAGATCAGCACCGGAATTAACAAAGGCAACACCAGCAGGCTCAGCATGGCGCCGCCTTGACGCACCCCAAGCGTCAGCGCTGCTCCTATTGAGCCGATGCAAGACAGCACTGGTGTGCCTAACAACAAACTCGAGGCCAACATCCACAAGGCTTCAGTGGGCAAACCAAACATCAGACCCAATAGAGGGGCCATGACCACCAAGGGCAGGCCGCACAGGACCCAATGCGCCAAAATTTTGCCCGCGACCAAGCCCATCAGCGGAGCGGGCACCAGAACCATTTGTTCTAAAGAGCCGTCGGCCAAGTCTGGGGCAAACAGGCGTTGCAGGCCCAGCATGGTGGCCAGCAACGCACATACCCAAATGACGCCGGGGGCAATTTTGTGAAGCAACTGTGGGTCTGCCCCCACACCCAGCGGAAACAAGCTGGTCACCACTAAAAAGAAAAACAACAGCGTCAGCACGTCTCCACGCCGACGTGCGGCCAGCCTTAAGTCGCGTACCACGATGCTCCAAGCGGCGTTCACAGCGACAAGCTCACAGTTGGATCACTTGGCCTAGAGGTAGCCCGATAGTCTGGTGGCTGGTCAGCACGGCCATGCCACCTTGGCCGAGGTGGTCTTGCAGCCGTTGGGTGAGCAGCGCCACGGCGCTGACGTCCAGCGCGGTAAATGGCTCGTCCAATACCCAGAGTTTGGCTTGTTGTGTCAGCAGGCGCGCCAGCAGCACACGGCGTTGTTGGCCGGCAGACAGGTGGCGCACCAGCACATGGGCACGGTTTTTAAGGCCCATACGCTGCAAAGCCAGCAGGGCCGTTTTGGGCGTGATGGGTTGTTGGCAAAGCCGCGCAGCAAACTGCAAGTTCTCTAGCGGGGTCAGGTCCTCTTTTACCGCATTGTGGTGCCCCAAATACAGCAGGTTTTGGTGGAAAGCCGCGCGGTCTGCTTGCAAGGGCTGTTGGTTCCACAGCACCTGGCCGTCTTCGGTTGGGCTTAAGCCGGTGATCAGGCGCAACAAGCTGGTTTTGCCACTGCCGTTGTCGCCCGCCACGCGCAACCAAGCGCCTGGTTGCAAATGAAAGCTCACATCTTTAAAAAGGTAACGCCCCCCGCGCTGACAAGACAAACTTACAGCTTGCAGCATGGGGCAGGGTGCGAACAGAAATACAGATTGGGCTGCATGGTGCTGGTCATTCTAGTCATGCCAAAGCAAGTATCCTTGCGCCCAGATATGAAACACAACACTCTATGAAGCCATCCCCCAAGTCACTTTCAGGCTTGATGCCGTTTATTCGTCCCTACACCACCCACATGGCTTTTGCGGGGGTATTTTTGGTTTTGGCTGCAGCCACTACCCTAGCGTTTCCCTGGTTTTTAAAGCATCTGATTGACGACGGCTTGGCCACATCGGCCACCCCTGAGGTGCTGGGCAACAGTTTTCTAGAGTTGTTTGTGGTGGCGGCCGCCTTGGCAGTTTTTTCGGGCTTGCGGTTTTATGCCGTGAGTTGGCTGGGCGAAAAAATCACCGCTGATCTGCGCAACAAAGTCTACGCCCATGTGCTACGGCAAAGCCCCTCGTTTTTTGAAACCACCCAAGCGGGCGAGGTGCTCTCGCGCTTAAGCAGCGACACCACTCTCATTCAAACCGTGGTGGGTTCGTCGTTTTCTATGGGCTTGCGTAACTTGCTCATGGGCGCTGGAGCCATTTTGATGCTCATTTACAGCAACCCGGTGCTGATGCTCAAGGTCATGGCGGTGTTGTGCGTGGTGATTTTTCCTAGTGTGTACATGGGCCGCAAGGTGCGCCGCCTGTCGCGCGCCAGCCAAGACCGAGTGGCCGATGCCAGCGCGCTGGCGGCTGAGGTGCTCAATGCCATTCCAGTGGTGCAAAGCTACACCGCCGAAACCCGTGAGGCTGATAAATACGTGGCATCCACCCGTCAGGCCTTGGTAACAGCGTTGCGGCGCATTCGGGCACGCTCGGTGTTGGTGGGTTTTATTATTTTGATGTCAAGTGCCGCTCTGTTGTGGGGTTTGTATTTGGGCACGCTGTCGGTGCGCGAGGGCACCACCACTGCGGGTGAGCTGAGCCAACTCGTGGTGTACGTGATTTTGCTGGCCAGTGCCTTTGCTGTTTTGGGCGAGGTGTACGGTGACATATTGCGTGCTGCGGGTGCTACCGAGCGGCTGATGGAGTTGTTGCATACCGAGTCCATTGTGTCCACCCCTGCTCAACCTGTGGCGGGGCGCTGGCCCGCTGGTGGCAGCAGCCTCGTGCTGGAAGGTGTGGAATTTCATTACCCCTCGCGGCCGCAAACCCCGGCCATTAGCAACTTAAGTGGCGTTATCAAAGCTGGGCAAACCGTGGCTATTGTGGGGCCCAGTGGGGCAGGCAAAACCACGCTGTTCGCCTTGCTCATGCGGTTTAACGACCCGCAAACTGGACAAATTTTGGTCGATGGCACGCCCAGCCAGCACTTGGCGCTAGACGACTTACGTAGCCACATAGCTGTTGTGCCCCAAGAGCCGGTGATTTTTTCGGGAACCGTGTCTGAAAATATTTTGTACGGCCGCCCGGAGGCGACCCAACAAGATGTGCAGGCCGCAGCGCGCGCAGCGTTTGCCGAAGAATTTATTTTGGAGCTGCCCCAGGGTTACGACACCTACTTAGGCGACCGAGGGGTGCGCTTGTCGGGCGGGCAGCGTCAGCGCCTTGCCATCGCCCGTGCCATGCTTAAAAATCCACCTATTTTGTTATTAGACGAAGCCACCAGTGCGCTAGATGCCCATAGCGAGCGCATGGTGCAGGCCGCCCTAGAAACCGCCACCCGTGGGCGAACCACCTTGGTGATTGCCCACCGCTTGGCCACCGTGCAGCGAGCCGATGCCATTTGGGTGCTGGACCACGGTGTGTTGGTGGAGCAAGGCACCCATGCCGACCTCTTGGCTAAGGTCGGTCTTTACGCCAGCTTGGCTGCTTTGCAGTTCAATGCGGAGTTGTCGGCTTAAGGGTCTTTTCAACCCGCCTTATCAATCGGCCTTAATGCCCATGTCTTTGATCACCTTGCCCCAGCGGTCCATTTCTTTGGTCATGAATTCGCCAGTTTCTTCAGGGGTGGCCAACGACAACTGAACACCGGCATCAAACAGAGCTTTTTGAGTGTCTGTGGCGCTCATGGCTTTGACGATTTCAGTGTGCAGCCGGTTCACCACGTCTTTTGAAGTGCCAGCTGGGGCTAGTAAGGCCAGCCAAATGGACGCGCTGTAGCCGGAAACTCCCGCCTCGCTAAGGGTGGGCACATCGGGCAGTTGCCCAATGCGTTTGGGCGTGGTCACAGCCAAAGCCCTCAATTTACCTTGCTGCACCAGTGACAACACATTGGGTACGCCCGCAAAGCTGCTTTCCACTACGCCAGCCAGCAAATCGGTGGTGGCGCCAGAGCTGCCTTTGTAGGGCACATGACGGATTTGCACGTTGGTCATGTTGGCAAACATGCTGCCCGCTAAATGTTGCGAGCTGCCGTTACCCGATGACGCATAGTGAATGGTGTCGGGTTGGCTTTTGGCTAGGGCAATAAATTCACTGACGTTGCGCGCGGGGACCTTGGGGTTCACCACCAGCATATAAGCCGAATCCACCAATCTCGCCACAGGAGTGAACGACTTGATGGTGTCGTAGGGCAGTTTGGGGTAAACAGCTGGCCCCAGCACATGGGTGGTGGAGGTCATGAGCAGGGTATGGCCATCTGGCGCAGCCTTAGCTACAAAGTCCGCACCAATGGTGGAGCCCGCGCCCGCTTTGTTTTCAATGACCACTTGTTGGCCGAGCGCCATAGTGAGTTTTTGGCTCAAGATGCGCGCCACCACATCGGTAAAGCCGCCCGGTGCCGTGGGCACGATGATGCGCACCGGTTTGGTGGGGTAGTTTTGGGCAAGGGCCACGGAGGCTGACAAGCTCAACAAAGCCAATGCGGCAGTTGCCATTGCGGCGTTTGCCATTGCCCTTATGTTTAATTTGGTGCTCTTACGCATCACAGTCTCCTTAAGCAACGTAAATAGGGTCGGGCATGGTGTAGTAACTGTGCAGAATGTGGTAGACCATTTTGTAGTTTTTCTGCTGGAAGCTGGCATGTGAAATGCCCTTCATGATGCTGAACTGCTTGTTGGTGTGGGGCAGCTTTTTGTAAAACTCAATCAGGTCATCTAAGCCGGCAATACCGTCAAACTCGCCGCGCAACACAATGGTAGGCACGTTGATTTTTGCAGGGTCTACCACGGGCAACTTGGAGCACATATCCACATAAGTGCCGGTGGGCATGGAGTCGTCCAAAGTCAAAATAGCATCGGCAAAAGCGCTGATGGTGGCGTCGTCTGCGGTGCCGGGGTGGTCGCGGTCAAAAATGCTTTGCACAAAGGCACGGTCAATGGGGCGGCGGTTGAGCTTGATGTAGTCGGCCAGTTTCTTGCGACGATTTTCTAAGGTATGGCTGCCTTCGCCCGTCCACACAAACGCATCCAGTGCCAGTTTGCTCACGCGATCAGGGTGGCGCTGGGCAAACAGCGCAGCACGCAAAGCGCCCGAGGAAATGCCGTACAACATGAACTGTTTAGCGCCCGTGAGCTGGGTGATGTAAGCCGTACCAGCAGCCAAATCGTCAGCGCCGTTGGAAATATCAGAGTTAATGTCGCGGTGCTTGCTAGAGCGGCCATAGCCTTCGTGGTCCATGGTCCAGGTGTCAAAGCCGCGGTCGGCAAACCACTGCATGGCCGATGAATCGGGACGGCCGGGAACGGTCAAGTCAAACGTAGGCTGCGAAGCCATGGAGGAGCCGTGCACAAAAAAGATGGTGCCGGCAAAAGTAACCGAGGGGTTGGCTTTTTTATTCCAAAGAAAGAGCTTGACGTCGCCCTTTTGTGTCCAATGTTCGTCGCCGCCGCTCCAAGTGATGTTTGGCATGTCAGTTTCCTGTTATTTCCTGTTGTTGATTGATAGATCAGCCGCCATCATCTCAAAAAACCTTGGCCATAAAGGCAAGCCCCGGAAATTTAGTGGGGCTTGATGAACTTGAGCGTAAAGCGGTCGCTTTCGCCAATGGCCTGAAAACGTTCGCAATCGACTTGTTTCATGCGGTAAACGAGTTTTTAAGTTTGAGAGACTGCTTAACTTATTGCGCTTTTATTCGCGGCCACATGCGAGCTGTGTGGACCAACGCCAAAATCCAAACTTGATCACTGACAACTTCGTAAACCAGTCGGTAGTTTGAATGCGGGAAAATTTCTCGCGTACCGGAAACCTGTCCCATCCGTCCAATCGAAGGGTTTTCTCTTCACAGACGGGTTGCTTTTCCAATCAATTCATCCATTTGGATTGCGGCATTTGGATTGTCTTGGGCAATGTATTCAACGATGTCTGCGCGGTCCTGTTCGGCGGATGAGGCCCAGTAAACCTTCATGCAGAGGAATTGCCATTAGCGGCCAAAAGCCGGGCGCGACGGTCAGCTGCGCGCGTTTCGACTTCATCTGCAGAGGCATATTGGCCGGCTGAGATTTCATTGCGAGCTTCACTCACTTTGACCTGCAAGTAGGTGTCATATTCGCGAGCCTCGCGTTGCTTCTGAACAAATTCCCTCATCATTTCGCGCAGGATTTGCGAGGCAGGGCGGTGGCTGGCCTCCGCCTCGGCCATGAAGGCTTCGCGCAGATCGGACTCCAGTTTCATGGTGAAAACAGCTTCTTTGGGCATGGAGATAGATTTAGTCAATGTACACATTAAGTATATACACCGTAAGTACCCGTGCTAGAACCAAAGCCGTTTGGACGCTAAGAGGCTGTTTTAGTGGCTTTGTTGGCATTGAACAGGTGTCGACGTTGCGCCAGATTGGGATGAAACGGCCCAAGTGGCCCCGGACATTGATGTCGATCAGCGCGTCAGTTGGTGAGCAATGGCGGCAGCGGTTTTGCCAACGCTGCGGTGCAGGGCTGCGTCTGGCCCGCCCAAAACGGGTCAACCCGACAAATCTCATGCGACTGGCCTGCCGTTGGCATCCAAGCAAACCCAGTGTGAGGCTTGGGATGCCAAAATCTTGGACCATACTTGTTCTCGTGCGGTTGGATTTCCTATCCGCGCGCCGAAATGCAGCGTCTCGCCATGGCGCATTTGCACGGTGGCGGTGGCGATGCCGCAACCCTCGGGCGCGGCGGTGCGTGCGCCGGTGTGCTCGGCGAGCAGCCGCGCGCTGGTGATGTGGTCGGCGTGGGCATGGGTTTCCAGCGTCCACAGCAAGCGCAGGCCGTGCTGCTGCAGCACGGCCAAGTCGCGCTCGATTTGCTCGTCAATCGGGTCGATGATCAGCGCGTCACGGCTGCTTGCGTCAAACAGCACATAGGTGTAGCTGCTGGACGCGGGGTCGAATAATTGCAGGGGTTGCATGGAGTGGCCGTGATGCGGGTATGCGCAAGCAAGTATGCGGTGGGCTAAGCGGCAGTTTATGCGCTTCTTGCGCCCCTGTCTCATGCGCGCCCGGGGCCACCCAAGGCCTTGCACGGCGTTGCCGTTGGCAGCGGCCCGCCATTCTGCGCTAGACTGAACCGTGAACCCTCGGTTTGCAGCACATGATAGCCCAAAGCCCCCAACTTCTTAACCGGACCACGCGCCTGCATCTTCATGGCGCCGCACTGGTTGCGGTTTTCTTCTTGTTTGTGTACAGCCGCCTGGTGTGCCCATTTATTAACAGCTTGGGGTCGCAGGCATTGCTTCTGAATTTGTCGGCCATTCTGCTGTTTCAGATTCTTCTGTCTGACTTTTTGTTTGCGTATTTCAACAAGCCGCCTGAAAAAAGGTCTATTGCCAGGCATTCCTATTACTTGTGCGTGGCGAGTTGGGCCATGGCGGGGCTGGCCGCCATGCTTTTGCATGCGGCTTTGTATGATTTTCCGTGGGACAGCCACTTGAAATTGTTGAGTGGCTATTGGGTATTGGGTGGCGGAATTCTTGCGCAATGGGTTTATGTGATTTTTGAAGATGAAATGCGCAAGGAGGTTTCTGCCCATCGATACTTTCTGGAGCGCATTGCCCGCAGGATCGCAGAGGGACAGTTCATCTTCACCTTTGTCCCGTCCATGGCCATGCTGTTGGTGGTGATGCGGCTGAGGTTGGAGGGCTATGTCGAGTGGTTTGTGGTCGCCGAAGTGGCCTATTTGGGGTTGTTCTGCGTGTTGATCGCGATCGTGGTCACGCTGAAGTACGGCAAGGGGCTGAAAAAAGACGTGGCACAAATGGTGTCCATGCTCAAGAAGATTGAGGAAGGGCAGTTGGGAGCGACTTTGAAGATGAGTCGGGCGGATGAATTGGGCGAGGTCTCCAATGGCATCAACCATATGGTTCAGGGTTTGCGCCTGCGCGAGCAGATCAAAGAGGCTTTTGGGCGTTTTGTCGATCCCAAGGTGGCCAGCGATTTCATCGAAAAGTACGTCAAGAACCCTGAGGTCGAGATGGGCGGCAAGCGCCGCAGGGTCACGATACTGATGTGTGACTTGAGGGACTTCACGCCCCTGGCTGAATCCATGGAGCCCGAGGTGCTGACCTCGTTGCTGAATGGTTACTTCAGCGAGATGGTTGCGGTCATCCAAAAAAATGGCGGGATCGTGGACAAGTTTATTGGGGACGCGATCATGGCGGTTTTTGGGGTGTTGGAGGAAAGTGAGAATTCACCCTTGGCCGCCGTGAAAGCCGCGCTGGACATGCAATCGCGCTTGCATGCTTTCAATGCCCAAGCCGCAGCGCTGGGGCGGCCTGTTTTGCGCTCCGGGATCGGCATCCATGTGGGCGAGGTGGTGGCAGGCTATTTGGGAAGCACCGACAGGTTGGAATTCACCGTGATTGGCACGCCGGTCAACATGGCTGCGCGGATTGAGTCTTTTGCCAAACCACCCAACCCGCCCATCTTGTTCAGCAAAGAGGTGGCCGAAGCGGTTGAGCCGCATTTACCGGTTGAATACATCACAACGGCATCGCTCAAGGGCATGAGCCAGCCGGTAGACCTATTTAGCGTGAAAAACGCGGAAGCCGTGTAACAGCGGATTGTGGCCGAGCTTCGCGCGCCCACGCGCCGAAGACATTACACCGGCCACACCACGTCGTTGTCGTTGAGTATGGCGTCCAGCGGCACGTCATGCGGCTCAGGCTCGAAGTCGTCCACATAGCCGCAGGTAAAGCCCAGGCCCACGGTGAACGGGCGCGGTTGCAGCGCGGGCAATGTGCGGTCGTAAAAGCCGCCGCCATAACCCAACCGGTAGCCGCCCGCGCTGTAGCCCACGCAGGGCACGAACAGCAGCGTGGGCACGATCAGCTCGGTGTCCTTGGGTTTGGGTATGCCGTAGGCGTCTTCCAGCATGGGGCAGCCGGGGTACCAAGCGTGAAAGCTCAGGGTTTTGTGGACCTTGTCCACCACCTGATTGTCGTGCTAGCCCGGTGCTAGCCTAACAAAAAGCCAACCCTTCTGAGGTTGGCTAAGTTGTTGATTTCATTGGTGCCGGAGAGATGAATCGAACACCCGACCTTCTCATTACGAATGAGCTGTTGTTTATACTGAGTAATTACGGCAGCTGCTTAAATTTTAAGCGCTGGTGTGATAACTCGTCACGCGTTCTACTTCATTTTTAGAACCCAAAATCACGCTGACCCGCTCGTGCAAGTGGGCAGGTTGAATGTCCAGAATGCGTTGTTTGCCATTGGTGGCCGCGCCGCCGGCTTGTTCTACCAGCCAGCTCATGGGGTTGGCTTCGTACATTAGGCGCAGTTTGCCGGGCTTACTTGGTTCGCGCTTGTCCCAGGGGTACATAAAAATGCCGCCGCGCATCAGAATGCGGTGCACATCGGCCACCATGCTGGCAATCCAACGCATGTTGAAGTCTTTACCCCGCTCGCCCTCTTTACCTTGGAGGCATTCGTCCACATAGCGCTTCACGGGTGTATCCCAGTGGCGCATGTTGCTCATGTTAATGGCAAATTCTTTGGTGTCTGGGGGTATTTGCACTTGGTCTTGGGTGAGCACAAATTCACCCTGATCACGGTCAAGGGTGAACATGGCCACGCCTTGACCCAAAGTCAGCACTAAGGTGGTTTGTGGGCCATACACGCAATACCCAGCGGCCACCTGCTTGCTCCCGGCTTGCAAAAAGTCTTGCACCGACACTTCGGTGCTTGCTGGAGTTGTTTTTTGAAGCACGCTGAAAATCGTGCCAATGCTGACGTTGACTTCAATGTTGCTCGAGCCATCCAGTGGGTCAAACATAAGCAAGTAGTTGCCTTGCGGGTAGTGCTTGGGTATGGAAAGAATGTGGTCCATTTCTTCCGAACCCATGGCCGCCAAGTGCCCACCCCACTCGTGCGCTTGAATCAGGATGTCGTTGGCCAAAATGTCGAGCGTTTTTTGCACTTCGCCCTGAACGTTTTCGCTGCCCGCGCTGCCCAGCACACCTGCCAAAGCACCTTGGTTGACGGCATGGCTGATGCGTTTGCAGGCATGGGCAACTTCGGCCAGCAAATGCAGCAAAGGGGCGGGCAGTTGAGCTGAGATTGAACGCTCTTTAAGGTAACGGCTT
>CAMAWQ010000038.1 GCA_945862005.1 Hylemonella gracilis
TACGACGCTCAAGAGGCGCAAGCCATGCAGGGCGACATGCCCGATGTCTTCAAGGACTTTTCTTTCTGAAGGCGCGCTGTGCACACCACCCCTTTGACCCACACCACGGTCATGTTGAACGAAGCGGTGCAAGCGCTGCTTGAAAGCCCCGACACCTTTGAAAACACCCCCTCGCGGCAAGCCCCGCAGGACGGTTGTTATGTGGACGCTACTTTTGGGCGTGGCGGGCATTCGCGCTTGTTGTTGTCCAAGCTCTCGCCCAAAGGCCGCTTGATTGCCTTTGACAAAGATACCGAGGCCTTGGCCGAAGCCGAGCGCATTCAAGACGCGCGTTTTGTCATCAAACACCAAGGCTTTCGGTATTTGGGCGAATTGCCGCCAGCCAGTGTGGCGGGTGTGCTGATGGATTTAGGGGTCAGCTCGCCGCAGCTTGATGAACCTGGGCGGGGCTTCAGCTTCAGGTTTGAAGGCCCGCTGGACATGCGCATGGATACCACCCGCGGCCAGAGCGTGGCCCAGTGGCTGGCTGATGCGCCCACGCAAGACATTGCCACCGTGATTCGCGATCTGGGTGAAGAGCGCTTTGCCGCGCCGATAGCGCGCGCGATTGATGCGCGCCGTAAAGCGCAGGGGCCGCTGTCAACTACCTCAGAGCTGGCGCAGCTGGTGGCAGAAACCGTTAAAACCCGTGAAGCAGGACAAAACCCCGCCACCCGCACGTTTCAGGCCTTTCGTATCTTCATCAATGGCGAGCTGGACGAGCTGCAAGCCGCGCTCGAGGCCAGCCTTGACGTCCTGCAACCAGGTGGGCGCTTGGTGGTCATCAGTTTTCATTCGCTGGAAGACCGCATCGTCAAGCAATTTATTGCGCAGCATTCGCGCGAGGTGTACGACCGGCGCGCGCCGTTTGCGGTGCCCCAGCCGATGAAGCTCCTGGCGCTCAACCGTGTGCGACCCAGCGCCCAAGAGGTGGCCGCCAACCCGCGTTCGCGCAGCGCCATCATGCGCGTCGCACTCAGGACGGCCGCATGACCCGCGTCAACCTCTTGCTGCTCATGGGGGTCATCGCTACCGCGCTGTACTTGGTGCATGTGCAGTATGAGTCGCGCCAGCTGGTGGCGCAAATAGAGCGCGCCCAAAGCGAAGCCCGCCGGCTGGAAGATGAGCACGATCAGTTGCAGTCCGCTAAGCGCACGCAAGCCGCGTCGCTGCGCGTCGAAAAGTTGGCCAAAGAAAAGCTCAACATGCGTTTGGCCACGCCCGCCATCACCAATTACGTGACCTACACGCCTGCAGTTCTGGAGTCGCGTCCATGAGCCGCAGCATTCCCTACAAATCCAGCCCCCTGCTGGCCAGCCGCACGCCGGTCTGGCGCAGCAAGTTGGTGGTGGCATTTTTGGCCTTGGGCTTTGTAGCGCTGGCGGCAAGGGCGGCCTACATCCAGGTCATCTCTAACGATTTTTTCCAGAGGCAAGGACAAGTGCGGTTTGCGCGCACTCTTGAGCTGCCTGCCAGCCGCGGCCGTATTTTGGACCGCAATGGCTTGGTGTTGGCCTCCAGTGTGATGGCCTCCAGCGTGTGGGCTATTCCAGAAGATGTGGAGCGCGACCCTAAGCAGCTGCAGCAGCTGGCAAGCCTATTGGAAATGCCCTTGGCTGAGCTGACCAAAAAACTGCAAGACGAGGACAAAACCTTCGTTTGGATCAAGCGGCAGGTGGATGAATCCTTGGGGCGGCAAGTCAAGGCGCTCAAGCTGTCGGGCATTCATATTCGGCCCGACTTCAAGCGCCAATACCCCGAAAGCGATGCTGCAGCCCACGTGGTGGGCTTTACCAATGTGGAAGACAACGGTCAAGAAGGTGTGGAGTTGGCTTTCAATAAAACCTTGGCGGGCAAGCCCGGTTCACGCCGCGTCATCAAAGACCGTTTGGGCAGTGTGGTGGAAGTGGTGGGCGACACCATTGCGCCGGTAGACGGCAGCGATGTGCACTTGAGCATCGACAGCAAGATTCAGTTTTTTGCCTTCCAAAAATTGCGCGATGCCGTGCGCGAGCACAAAGCCCGTGCCGGCAGTGTGGTGGTGCTGGATGCCCAAAGCGGCGAGGTGCTGGCCTTGGCCAACTTCCCCAGCTATTCGCCAGCAGCCCGCCAAAACTTAAGCGGCGAGCAGCTTCGCAACCGGGCCTTGACCGACAGCTTTGAGCCCGGCTCCACCATGAAGCCGTTTGTGGCCGCTTTGGCTTTGCAAAAAGGTTTGGTTCGGCCTGACACCCAAATTCAAACTGCACCGGGCAAGCTCACCATCACCGGCTCCACCATCAGTGATGCGCATGCCTACGGCCTACTGACGGTGAATGAAATCATTCAAAAATCCAGCAATGTGGGCACGGTCAAGATGGCCATGCAAATGCAGCCCCGCGATATGTGGGAAATCTACAGCGCGGTGGGTTTTGGGCAAAAGCCGCAGGTGCCTTTTCCCGGGGCGGTCAGCGGGCGTCTAAGGGCCTACAAATCTTGGCGGCCGATTGAGCAGGCCACCATGAGTTACGGCTATGGCCTCTCGTGCAGTTTGTTCCAATTGGCGCAGGCCTACACCTTGTTCGCGCGCGATGGCGAAATAGCTCCCGTCACGCTGCTTAAAACTTCAGAACCCGCGTTGGGCGTTCGGGTGATGGAGGCGCGTCACGCCGCCGCAGTAAGGCATATGTTGCATTTGTCAACCCAGCAGGGGGGTACCGCACCCAAAGCCCAAACCATTGGGTATTCGGTGGGGGGCAAAACCGGCACCGCTCGCAAGCAAGAGGGCAAAGGTTACGCCAGTAAAAAGTACCGGGGCTTTTTTGTGGGCTTGGCCCCCGTGGACCAACCGCGCATTGTGGTGGCCGTGATGATTGATGAACCCAGCGCCGGCCAGTACTACGGTGGGGCGGTGGCCGCACCCGTATTCAGCGAGGTGGTGCAGCAGTCTTTGCGCATGCTGGGCATTCAGCCCGACATGGCGGTCAAGCCGCAAATCGTGGCGCAAGCAGTGGAGGAGAGCTTCTGATGGCCGTCGCCGCACCGCTCCTACTTGCGACCCCCGCACAAGCGGCTCAATGGTTGCGTGACCTGGTCATAAACCAAGGTATGGGCACCTTGCGCACTGACAGCCGCCAAGTTCAAGCGGGCGATGCATTTTTGGCCTGGCCCGGTGCAGTGGCCGATGGGCGTGGTTTTGTAGGGACGGCACTCCAGGCGGGGGCTGTGGCGTGTCTGGTGGAGGCCAAGGGTTGGGAGCGTACTTCCATGCCGCAAGACCCACGCATTAGCGTTTACCGAGGCCTTAAAGAGGCCAGCGGGGCTATTGCCGACTTGTATTTTGGCCATCCTTCCCAACAGCTGGATGTGGCCGCAGTAACGGGCACCAATGGCAAAACGTCCACCACCTGGTGGTTGGCTCAGGCCTTGAGCAGCCTGCAGCCAGAACGTCCTTGCGCCGTGGCGGGCACCTTGGGTATGGGCTTAGTCCCCAGCGCAAACCAGCCCATGAATTTGCAGGCTACTGGCTTAACCACCCCCGACCCTGTGACCTGGCAGCAGGCGCTACGCAGTTTTGTGGATGCGGGCTGTGGCGTTTGTGCGGTAGAGGCTTCGTCTATTGGGTTGGCCGAACACCGTATGGCTGGCACGCACATCAGGTTAGCGGTATTCACCAACCTCACGCAAGACCACTTGGACTACCACGGCGACATGCACAGTTATTGGCAAGCTAAAAAGGCTTTGTTCGATTGGCCGAATTTGAAGGCTGCGGTGGTCAACATCGACGACCCGCGTGGGGCTGAACTGGCGCAGGAGTTGAATGCACGCTACGCCGGCAATGCATATTTCGATTTGTGGACAGTGGGAGATGGTGCCAGGTTAAAAGCCGAGCAGGTGCACTGCAGCGCACAGGGCATGCAATTGACCGTGGTGGAAAGCCATGAAGGCCGTACCCAGCAGTGTGAACTGTCCACCGCTTTAGTGGGGACATTTAATGTCTCCAACCTGTTGTGCGTGTTGGCAAGCTTGCGGCATTGGGGGTACAGCTTGCAGCAGGCGGTCACTGCCTGCGCGGCCTTAACGCCAGTGCCCGGGCGCATGCAGTGGGTCAAGCTGGATCAGCCGTGTGCAGAAGAGCTCCCTTTGGGCGTGGTGGACTATGCCCATACCCCAGATGCATTGGTCAAAGTGCTGCAGAGCTTGCGCCCGCTGGCACAAGCACGCGGCGGAGATCTTTGGTGCGTAGTGGGGTGCGGGGGTGGGCGCGACGCATCCAAGCGCCCGCTCATGAGTGCCATTGCTGCTCAGCAGTCCGACCGCATGGTGCTTACCAGCGACAACCCAAGGTGGGAGTCGCCCGAACTCATTTTGAGCCAAATGCTGCTGGGCTTAGAGGGGCAGCCTAACGTTCTGGTGGAGTCGGACCGCGCCTTGGCCATTGCCTATGCCCTTGCCCATGCTGCGCCCCAAGATGTCGTGTTGGTGGCGGGTAAAGGGCATGAAGCGTTTCAAGAGGTAGCGGGTCGCCATCTGCCGTTCAGCGACGCTGCAGAAATTCAAAAGGCCTTGCAGTATCGGCAGTCTCAGGTCATGTTCAGTGGGGCGCAGGCACCTGGCCTTATGCAAGCTTGGTTGTCTGATGCGCAATGGGTGCCTGCAAAAGGGGCTGGATTAGAGACGTCTGCGCTGACATCTTCTGTGCTGCGCGTGCACACCGACACCCGCACCTTGCGGCCTGGCGACTTGTTTGTGGCCCTCCAAGGCGAGCGTTTTAATGCCAACCAGTTCCTCAAGCAAGCCCGTGCCAGCGGTGCAGTGGCTGCCATTTGCTCCGACCGCGCCGCACTGATTGAAAGCGGGCTCTCGGGCTGGGTGGTGGGTGACAGCTTGAAGGCTTTGGGTCAGCTGGCCACGGCTTGGCGTGCCAAATTCAACCTGCCGGTGATTGCGGTCACCGGCAGCAACGGCAAGACCACGGTCACTCAAATGATCGCCTCTATCTTGCGAGCCGAACACCCCCAAGCCATGTTGGCCACCGAGGGTAATTTGAACAATGACATCGGGGTGCCGCTCACGCTGCTGGGTTTAAGAGCGCATCACCGAATCGCCGTGGTGGAGCTGGGTATGAACCACCCCGGCGAAATCGCGCTTTTGGCCTCTATGGCCCAGCCCACGGTGGCCTTGGTCAATAACGCCCAGCGCGAGCACCAAGAATTCATGGCGACGGTAGAAGCGGTGGCCCAAGAAAACGGAGCCGTATTAGCGGCATTGCCAGCCAACGGTGTGGCCGTATTTCCGACGCAAGATACCTTCACGCCCCTTTGGCAGCAGCTGGCTGCAGGACGCACCCAAGTGGGTTTTGCAATATCTCATGTGCGGTCCGAAGATGGTTTGGCTGATCAAGCCTTGTCGGCTGATGTGTGGGGCCAGTGCCAGTGGCAGGGCGCAAAGTGGCGTGTGCAGGCCTTTTCGGGGGCGTACAAGTTGAACTTTGATTTGCAAGTGGCTGGCCAGCACAACGTGACCAATGCGCTGGCTGCTGCAGCCTGTGCCTTGGCCGCAGGCGTTTCCCATGCCTCTGTAGAGGCGGGGTTGTCGGCGTTTGAGCCCGTCAAAGGTCGCTCCTGCGCCTTGACCTTGCAGTGTCAAGGCCGTGCGCTTACGGTGGTGGACGACACCTACAACGCCAACCCCGACTCGGTGCTGGCCGCCATAGACGTGTTGTCGGCTTTACCCGCACCCCGCTTGCTGGTCTTGGGGGACATGGGCGAAGTGGGTAACAGTGGTCCACAGTTTCATGCTGAAGTGGGGGACTATGCCCAATCCAGCGGCATAGAACTGATGTTGGCAATGGGTCCTCAAACAACGGCGGCGGTTGCCGCCTATCAATCCCGCCGAGGGGAGTCTGCGGTATCCGATGCAACTGCAGTGTTTTCAACCACCAACGGCGGGCACGCACAACATTTTGAAGACCTTGCGCCCTTGCTGGAGGCGGTGCGGCAAGCCCTGCCCCAAGTTCAGAGCGTGTTGGTCAAAGGCTCTAGGTTCATGCGCATGGAGCGTGTGGTTCAGGCTCTGCAGGCCTGGTCTGAAGCCTCTATGTCACCAAAGGAGCTCGCTCATGTTGCTTAGCTTGACTCAATGGTTGCAGTCCCTAGACCCAGACCTTGGGTTCCTCAGGGTGTTTCAGTACCTAACCTTTAGAGCCGTTATGGCCGCCTTAACCGCATTGTTGATTGGTTTGTTGGCCGGGCCGTATGTCATTCGTCGCTTGACCGAACTCAAAATTGGTCAGCCCATCCGCGGTTACGGCATGGAAACCCATTTTTCTAAAAGCGGCACGCCCACTATGGGGGGCGTGCTCATTTTGTTGTCAATAGCCATTGCCACTTTGCTTTGGTTCGATTTGTCCAACCGTTTTGTGTGGATTGTCCTCATCGTCACCCTAGGTTTTGGTGCCGTGGGTTGGGCCGACGACTGGCGCAAGGTCGTTCGCAAAGACCCCGAAGGCATGCCCTCGCGCGAAAAATACCTGTGGCAGTCGCTCATCGGGTTGCTGGCAGCGCTGTATTTGGTGTTCAGCATTTCTGAAAGCAACAACTACAAAGTGTTGGAGTTGTTTGTGAGCTGGGTTCAGTCGGGTTTTGATGTGAATTTACCTCCTAAAGCGGGCTTGCTGTTGCCGTTTTTTAAAGAGGTGAGCTATCCCCTAGGTGTACTGGGATTTGTGGTCATGACCTACCTGGTCATTGTGGGCTCCAGCAACGCCGTGAACCTTACCGATGGCTTGGACGGATTAGCCATCATGCCGGTGGTCATGGTGGGTTCGGCGCTGGGCGTGTTTGCCTACGTCACCGGCAGCGTGGTGTATTCCAAATACCTGTTCTTTCCTTACATTCCGGGCTCGGGTGAGTTGCTGATTTTTTGTGCGGCTATGGCTGGTGCCGGCTTGGCGTTTCTATGGTTCAACACCCACCCTGCCCAAGTGTTCATGGGCGACGTGGGCGCACTGGCCTTAGGTGGCGCACTGGGCACGATTGCCGTGATTGTTCGGCAAGAAATTGTGCTGGCCATCATGGGCGGTATTTTTGTGGTGGAGGCCTTGTCGGTCATGGTGCAGGTGTCTTACTTCAAGTACACCAAGCGCCGGTACGGCGAAGGCCGACGGTTTTTCAAAATGGCCCCGCTGCACCACCACTTTGAAAAAAGCGGTTGGAAAGAAACGCAAGTGGTGGTGCGTTTTTGGATCATCACCATGCTTTTGTGCTTGGTCGGTTTGTCTACTTTGAAGTTGCGATAGGCCAACCCGCACCATGAACTTTCTGCACGACCAACACATTCTGATTCTGGGGGTAGGCGCCTCAGGTTTGGCTCTGGCGCGATGGTGCGTGCGCATGGGTGCGCGGGTCACGGTGGCCGACACGCGCGAAGCTCCGCCGCAACAAGCCACTTTGGCAGCCGAGTTGCCGCAGGTGCGTTTGGTGTGCGGGCCTTTGCATGAAGGATTGGTGCAAGGCACTGATGTGCGGGCGGTATTTAAGAGCCCGGGCTTAACGCCCGCCAGCGTGGCCCCCGTGTGGTCAGCTGCGGTGGCCATGGGTTTGTGGGTGGGGGGCGAGCTGGATGTATTTGCCAGATCGCTGGCCGAATTGCAATCCACCCAGAGCTATCAGCCCAAAATTTTGGCTATCACGGGGACCAACGGCAAAACTACGGTGACGTCGCTCACAGGCTTGTTGGTAGAGCGCGCCGGCCTGAGCGTAGCGGTAGCGGGCAATATTGGACCCACTTTACTGGACACCCTGGCTGAGCGTTTGAATGCAGACCAATTGCCGCAGGTGTGGGTGCTGGAGTTGTCGAGCTTTCAGCTGGAGTGCTCACAGGGCTTTGAGCCTACGGCCGCCACAGTGCTCAATCTGACGCAAGACCACTTGGACTGGCACGGCAGCATGCAAGCCTATGCCCAAGCCAAGGCCCGCATTTTTGGCTCTCATACCGTGATGGTGCTCAACCGTGGAGATGCCGCGGTGATGGCCATGGCTGACCAACCCAGCGCCAAGGGGGTGGCAGCCAAGGGTCGCCCAGCACGTGAAATGCTGACCTTTGGAACGGACGAACCCCTGCGCGCAGGCGATTACGGGCTGCAGAACCTCAACGGCATGAATTGGCTGGTGCGCGCGCAAGAGCCTGATGATGTGCCACGCAGACGCCGTGCGCAGGGACAGGCTTCTGACGCAGTAGTTCAGGATGCTGCTGAATGGCTCATGCAGCGCCTCATGCCCGCCGATGCGTTGCGCATCAGAGGGCAGCACAACGCTACGAACGCTTTGGCGGCCTTAGCCTTAGCTCAAGCTGCGGGCTGCAGCTTGGCACCCATGTTGTATGGCCTGCGTGAATACCATGGCGAGCCGCACCGTGTGGAGTCCATTGGCCTCATTCATGAGGTGGAATACTTTGACGACAGCAAAGCCACCAATGTGGGCGCCACAGTGGCGGCCATTGAGGGCTTGGGCAGCGAGCGCCGTTTGGTACTGCTATTGGGTGGTGACGGCAAGGGACAAGACTTTGCGCCGCTGGCCGCGCCGGTGGCGCGTTATGCGCGGGTTGTGTTGTTGATCGGTCGAGACGCGGCAGCTTTGCGCTTGGCCCTTGCTGGCACGGGTGTGGTCATGCAGGATGCCGCTAGCCTTGAAGAAGCGGTTCAGCTGGCCAGCACATTGGCGCAGTCTGGCGACGCCGTGTTGCTCTCGCCTGCCTGCGCCAGCTTGGACATGTTTAAGAACTACGAGCACCGGGCCCAAGTGTTTGTGCAAGCGGTGCAACAACTGGCACACCAGCAGGGTGTGGTGTGGGAGGGCGTGGCATGAGCTTAGCCCTGAATTGGTTGCAAGGCTTTAAATGGGGGCGCGCCAAGGAGCTGCCAAAAGGCTTGCCGGTGCGCAGCAGCTATGCAGACTCCACCCGCAGCCGAAATGTCTTGCTCGACAGCACGCCGGCTCGTTTGTCGGGTGTGGACCAAGCCCTCATTTGGATCACTTTGGCCTTGTTGATTTGGGGTCTGGTGATGGTGTATTCAGCCTCTATTGCCATGCCCGACAACCCCAAGTTTGCCCGCTACACCCACACGCATTTTTTATACCGGCATGTGTTGTCTTTGATGGTGGCATTTGTGGCGGCGCTCATTGTGTTTCAAATTCCTGTGCAAATTTGGGAGCGTGCAGCCCCTTGGTTGTTTGTGGTGGCCTTACTGCTGCTGGTGGCGGTGCTGATTCCTGGGGTGGGCAAAGGCGTCAACGGCGCTCGGCGGTGGATTGCCCTGGGCTTTATGAATTTCCAGCCTTCTGAGCTGGCCAAATTTGCCACCTTGATGTACGCGGCTGATTACATGGTGCGCAAGATGGATGTGAAAGAACACTTTTTCCGCGCGGTGTTGCCCATGGGTGGCGCGGTGGCTGTGGTGGGCTTGCTGCTCTTGGCTGAGCCGGATATGGGTGCCTTTATGGTGATTGCCGTGGTGGCCATGGGCATCTTGTTTTTGGGTGGCGTCAACGCCCGCATGTTCGTCTTGATTGCCACCATTTTGGTGGGCGCACTGGCTTTGATGATTGCACTGAGCCCTTGGCGGCGGGAACGCATTTTTGCGTACTTAGACCCTTGGGATCCGGTGCACACCTTGGGCAAGGGGTATCAGCTGTCGCACTCGCTCATTGCCTTTGGCCGTGGTGAAGTGTTTGGAGTGGGGCTGGGGGGCAGCGTGGAAAAACTGCATTGGCTGCCCGAGGCCCACACCGACTTCTTGCTTGCCGTGATTGGCGAAGAACTGGGCCTGGTGGGCGTAGTGCTGGTGATTGCCCTGTTTTTATGGATGACGCGGCGCATCATGCACATCGGGCGTCAGGCCATTGCGCTGGACCGGGTGTTTGCCGGTCTGGTGGCGCAAGGGGTGGGGGTGTGGATTGGGTTCCAGGCCTTTATCAACATGGGCGTGAATTTGGGCGCACTGCCCACCAAGGGCCTGACCTTACCGCTCATGAGCTACGGGGGCTCGGCCATCCTCATGAATATGTGCGCCATTGCGGTGGTGCTGCGCATTGACCATGAAAACCGCCGAATGATGATGGGAGGCCGCGCATGAAGTGTGCCTTGGTCATGGCGGGCGGTACAGGCGGCCATATTTTTCCTGGATTGGCTGTGGCCGAGGCCCTTAGGGAGCGTGGCTGGACCGTGCATTGGTTGGGCAACCCCAAGGGCATGGAGGCGGGCTTGGTCAAGCCCCGCGGCTTTGCCTTTGAAGGGGTGGACTTTTCGGGCGTGCGGGGCAAGGGCCTCATGACCTTCGTACTCTTGCCGCTGCGCCTGCTGACATCGTTCTGGCAAAGCCTTCAAATTATTCGGCAGGTGCGGCCGGACGTGGTGGTGGGCTTGGGCGGTTACATCAGTTTCCCCGGCGCCATGATGGGCGTGCTCTGGGGCAGGCCGTTGGTGCTGCACGAGCAGAACTCCGCGGCGGGCTTGGCCAACAGGGTGTTAGCCCATATTGCCGACCGGGTGTACACCGCATTTCCTGGGGCCTTACAGGCGGTGAACCGTGGTACCAACCGCGGCCAAGAATGGGTGGGCAACCCCTTGCGCCCCGAATTTTTGGTGCAAGCCGAACCCGCGCAACGGTTTTCGGGGCGCCAAGGGTCGTTGCGCTTGTTGGTGGTGGGGGGCAGCTTGGGCGCTAAAGCCCTTAACGATGTGGTGCCCCAAGCGCTGGCGCTCTTGCCAGAGGCCCAGCGCCCACAAGTGATCCACCAAAGCGGGACCAAACAACTCGATGCATTGCGAGCCAACTACCAAGCTTCAGGCGTGGCTGCAGAGCTCACCCCATTTATAGACAACACCGCCCAAGCCTTTGCCGATGCCGATGTGGTGCTGTGCCGCGCAGGTGCCAGCACGGTGACCGAAATTGCTGCCGTTGGGGCAGCAGCCGTATTTGTGCCGTTTCCATCTGCGGTGGACGACCACCAAACCACCAACGCACGGTTCTTAACCGACCAAGGCGCTGGGCAGCTTGTGCCGCAACCTGAGCTCACGCCGCAGCGCCTGGCCGAACTGCTGACCTCTTTAGACCGTGACTTATTGCAAAGCTGGGCTCAAAAGGCCAGAAGCCTCGCCAAGCTAGATGCCGTGGGCGCGGTGGTGCAAGCCTGTGAGGAGCTGGTGGCATGAAGCATGCGATTCAAAGCATTCACTTTGTAGGCGTGGGCGGCTCGGGCATGTCGGGCATTGCCGAGGTGCTCTTGAACTTGGGCTACCGCATCTCCGGCTCTGATTTGGCAGACAGCGCCACCTTAAAACGTTTAGCGGCCTTAGGCATCAAAACCTTTGTGGGTCATGCGCCTGAACATATTGCGGGCGCTGATGCGGTGGTCACATCCACCGCCGTCAAGGCTGACAACCCCGAAGTGGTGGCAGCACGAGCCAAGCGCATTCCCATCGTGCCGCGCGCGGTCATGTTGGCTGAACTCATGCGCCTCAAACAAGGCATTGCCATTGCGGGTACGCACGGCAAAACCACCACCACCAGCTTGGTAGCCAGTGTGTTGGCCGAAGGCGGCCTAGACCCCACCTTTGTGATTGGCGGGCGCTTGAACAGCGCGGGGGCCAATGCACGGCTGGGCAGTGGCGACTACATCGTGGTGGAGGCCGATGAGTCTGACGCGTCGTTTTTGAACCTTTTACCTGTGATGGCCGTAGTAACCAATATCGACGCCGACCACATGGAAACTTACGGCCACGACTTTGGCAAGCTCAAGCAGGCGTTTGTAGATTTTCTGCACCGCATGCCGTTTTACGGCACCGCTATTTTGTGTACCGACGATCCTGCCGTGCGTGACATTTTGGGCGAGGTGTCCTGCCCTATCACCAGCTACGGTTTTGAGGAGGGTGCGCAGGTCCGCGCGGTCAATGTGCGGGCGCAAGGCGCGCAAATGTACTTCACCGTGCACCGCCGCAACGGCGTGGTGCTGCCTGATTTGGAAGTCGTCCTCAATTTGCCGGGCCGCCACAATGTGCTCAATGCTTTGTCCGCCATTGCGGTGGCAGCCGAACTGGATGTGGACGACGCCGCACTGCTGCGGGCACTGGCTGAATTTAAAGGTGTGGGTCGGCGCTTTCAGCGTTACGGCGATGTGCCGGCCGCAGGCGGCGGTGTGTTCACCTTGATTGATGACTACGGCCATCACCCTGTGGAAATGGCGGCCACCTTGGCTGCGGCACGTGGGGCGTTTCCTGGGCGGCGCTTGGTGTTGGCGTTTCAGCCGCACCGCTACACCCGCACCCGCGACTGCTTTGAAGACTTTGTAAAAGTCATTGCCCAAGCCGATGTGGCCTTGCTCAGCGAGGTGTATGCCGCAGGTGAAGCGCCCATTGTGGCGGCCGATGGACGCGCCTTGGTGCGGGCATTGCGCGTGGCGCATCAGCTTGAGCCGGTGTTTGTGGCTGATGTATTGGACATGCCCCAAGCCCTCAGCAAGCTGGCATGTGATGGCGATGTGGTCTTGTGTATGGGCGCTGGCACCATTGGTCAAGTACCCGCCAAAGTGGTTCAGCTCATGAACCCAACTGAAGGGGCGCAGCCATGACACAAGTCCAACGCCAAAGTGCATCGACCGGCATGGCCAAACTGGGCAAAGTGGCCGTGTTGATGGGTGGCAGCTCGGCCGAGCGCGACATATCCCTGATGTCTGGCAGCGGCGTGTTGCAAGCATTGCAGGTCCAAGGGGTGGATGCCCAAAGTTTTGATCCGGCCCAGCGCGATATGTCGGAGCTCAAACGCGAGGGCTTTCAACGCTGCTTCATTGCCCTGCACGGCCGTTTTGGTGAAGACGGTACGGTACAGGGTGCTTTGGAGTTGATGGGGATTCCGTATACGGGCTCGGGCGTCATGGCGTCGAGCATCGCCATTGATAAGGTCATGACCAAACGCATTTGGCGTAGCGAGGGCTTGTCTACTCCGGCGTGGGTCAAGGTGGGCAGTGCGTTGCACACCCAGGCCGCCTTGGAGCATTTGGGGGCGCCCATGATCGTCAAGCCCGCGCGCGAAGGCTCGTCTATCGGGCTGACAAAGGTGCTGCGTGCAGACCAGTGCGAAGCGGCTTATGCCGCGGCCGCCCAAGAAGACCCGCAGGTTTTGTGCGAGCAGTTCATTCAGGGCGATGAAGTCACGGTGCCGGTGTTGGGCTCTGGGGCGCTGGCGCGCGCCCTACCGGTCATTCGTATCGTGGCGCCGAACGGCAACTACGACTACCAAAACAAATACTTCACCGACGACACCCAATACCTGGTGCCGTGCGGCTTGCCCGAGGGCGAGGATGCCCGCATTCAAGCCTTGGTACTAGATGCGTATCGGGTCTTGGGTTGCCGCGGCTGGGCCCGCGCCGATGTGATGATTGACCACCGCACCCGAACGCCCTACCTGCTGGAAATCAACACCGCGCCGGGCATGACCGGCCACTCATTGGTGCCCATGTCGGCCAAGGCGGCGGGCATTTCATATGAACAGCTGTGCGTGCGGTTGTTACAAAGTGCCGCGCTTGACCACACTGCTTCAGGGGTGAGCGCATGAGGTCTATGCCGCGCCACATGATGCCGTCCCAGGCCGAGCCGGAGCCACTGGAAGTGCGCCTTATGAACCTAGCCAGTATGGGACTCTTGAGTGTGTGTGTCTTGATCGCCGTCACGGCCGCAGTGCAGTGGGTGGCAGCCCACCCCCTGTGGACTTTGCGCAGCGTCACGGTGACGGGCGATGTGGACCACAACAACGCTTTGACGCTGCGTGCCAATGTGGCACCCAAACTCAAGGGTACATTTTTCACTTTGGATTTGGCCGAGGCCCGGCAAGCTTTTGAGTCGGTGCCTTGGGTGCGGCAGGCGGTGGTCAAGCGTGAATTCCCCAACCGGCTCCACGTGGTGTTGAGCGAATACCAGCCCGTGGCTTTGTGGGGACCGGAAGGCGCCTCTACCTTGCTGGATGAACATGGCACCGTGTTTGAAGCCAATGTGGGCGAGGTGGAGCAAGACCACTTGCCTCGGCTGCTCGGCCCCGATGCTCAAGCGGCTCAGGTGTTGGCCAGCTACCGTGCCCTACAACCTTTGTTTGAGCAGCGCAGTGTGTCTATAGAAACCTTAGAGCTCACTGGTCGCGGAAGTTGGCAAGCCACGCTCGATACCGGCGCACGCATTGAATTGGGCCGTGGCGATGTGGCTGAAGTGCAAGCCAGAGCCGACCGCTTTATGCGCACCTTGCCGCAGGTGACTTCTAAGTACGGACGCCGCATCGGCGCGCTGGAGTACGCCGATTTGCGGCACGAGGCCGGCTACGCCATTCGTCTGCAAGGGGTCACCACAGTGGCAAACACCAAACCTTTATGACGCCGACCCTATGAACCCTTTCATCACAACTATCGAATTACAGGACAGCACATGGCCAAAGAATACAAAGATCTGATCGTGGGTCTGGACATCGGCACTGCCAAGGTGATGGTGGTGGTGGCCGAGGTGTTGCCCAGTGGTGAGCTCAAGTTGGCAGGTTTGGGTGTGGCCCCCAGCAATGGACTCAAGCGCGGGGTGGTGGTCAATATTGACGCCACGGTGCAAAGCATTCAAATGGCGCTCAAAGAGGCCGAGCTGATGGCCGACTGCCGAATTTCTAATGTGTACACCGGCATCACCGGCAGCCACATCCGCGGCATGAATTCCAGCGGCATGGTGGCCGTGAAAGACCGCGAAGTTACCGGTGCTGACGTGAGCCGTGTGGTGGAAACGGCTAAAGCCATCAATATTTCTAGCGACCAGCGCTTGCTGCTGGTGGCACCGCAGGAATACATCATCGACGGGCAAGACGTGCGCGAGCCCATAGGCATGAGCGGCATACGTTTAGAGGCCAAGGTGCACATCGTGACCGGGGCGCAAACCGCGGCTGAAAACATCATCAAGTGTGTGCGCCGCTGCGGCCTCGAGGTGGAGCACCTCATGCTCAACCCGTTGGCCTCCAGCCTATCGGTGCTTACAGAAGACGAAAAAGAACTCGGCGTGGCGTTGGTTGACATCGGTGCCGGTACCACCGATGTGGCGGTGTACACCAACGGGGCGATTCGCCACACCGCAGTGATTCCAATTGCAGGCGACTTGATCACCAGTGACATTGCCATGGCCTTGCGCACCCCGACCAAAGACGCCGAAGACATCAAGGTGGAGTCGGGCCATGCCAAACAGTTGCTGGCCGACCCCGAAACCCAGGTCGAGGTGCCAGGTCTAGGCGACCGCGGACCGCGCATGCTGAGCCGCCAGGCGCTGGCCGGTGTGATTGAGCCGCGTATTGAAGAAATATTCACCCTGGTGCACCAGGTGCTTCGGGATTCCGGCTGCGAAGAAGTGTTGTCCTCGGGCATTGTGCTCACCGGTGGAAGCTGCGTCATGCCCGGCATGGTGGAGCTGGGAGAGGACATCTTTCTAAAGCCTGTGCGGCGCGGCATGCCCAACTTTGGCGGCGCATTGTCAGACATGGTGGCCCAGCCCAGAGCTGCGGCAGTGATGGGGCTGATTGAAGAAGCCCGGCTCAACCGCATGCGGGGCTTCAAGGTGGCCCAAAACAGCGGCTCCATGAAGACGTTTTTAGGACGCGGCAAAGACTGGTTTTTAAGGAACTTTTGATGATGAGCACCACCTATATCAACACATTTGAGTCTCACCCCATTCCCTGCGGTTGCTGGGGTTGGGTCATGGTGCATCACGGGCTAGATCCGCCGCCAGGTGGCATGAAACAGGTTAGTCAAGTGGTTGAAAGAGGTCGTAGAAAAATTTTGATTCAAGGAAACACACTATGAATTCCCAATACCAAAAAACAATTCGAGATGCCAATTTGGCGTACTTGAACATGGCCCAAAAGTTTATTCGGGACGACATGAAGTCGGCCTTAGAACTTTTGGGGATGTCTCAGGACGCGGCGGAACTGATCATGAATTTGTCAGAGGCGCAAAAAACCAATATCGCCGCAAGCGAGATTTTGCTGTGCCGATTTGGCGTGACGGACGACATGGTCTGGAAGCTGCTGACCAGCCACCCCATACCCAAGCCCGAGGCTGAAAAAGCCACGCAGTTGCTGGCCGACATTTTGTTGGCGGGCCGCTTTGCTATGCCCGGTTGAGCCGATTTTTTTCATATTTAAGGAGTATCCAAATGAGCATCGAAATGATTGAAGACGAAGAGTTCAACCAAGGCACCTTGATCAAGGTCATCGGT
>CAMAWQ010000039.1 GCA_945862005.1 Hylemonella gracilis
AAGACGTGGTCAACATGTTGTTGAACCTCAAAGGTGTGGTGTTCAAGCTGCACAACCGTGATGAAGTTACTCTGAGCCTGCGCAAAGATGGGGAAGGCGTGGTCACTGCGGCCGACATTCAAACCCCGCACGATGTTGAAATCATCAACCCCGAGCACCCCATTGCCACCTTGTCAGCTGGCGGCAAACTGGATATGCAAATCAAGGTTGAAATGGGACGCGGCTATGTGCCTGGCAATATGCGTCGTTATGGTGACGAAACCACCAAGGCGATCGGCCGCATTATTTTGGACGCATCGTTCTCGCCCATCAAGCGTGTGAGCTACACCGTTGAAAGCGCGCGCGTGGAGCAGCGTACCGACCTCGACAAGTTGGTCATTGAAATTGAAACCAACGGTGCTATTACCGCAGAAGACGCAGTGCGTGATTCGGCTCGCATCTTGGTAGAGCAGTTGGCTGTGTTTGCCCAACTTGAAGGCGGCGAGCTCAGCGCCTTTGACGCCCCTGCTCAACGCGGCGCAGCTCAGTTTGACCCTATTTTGTTGCGCCCTGTGGACGAGCTCGAGCTCACTGTGCGCTCGGCCAATTGCCTCAAAGCTGAAAACATTTACTACATTGGTGATCTGATTCAGCGCACCGAAAACGAGTTGCTCAAAACGCCCAACCTTGGCCGCAAATCGCTCAACGAAATCAAAGAAGTGTTGGCTTCACGCGGCTTGACCTTGGGCATGAAGCTCGAGAGCTGGCCCCCTGCAGCCCTAGAAAAGCGTTAATGAAATTTGAACCTGCTATCCGGGCAGGTTCAGTGCACCGGGCAGTACCTGATACGGCTGTCTGTTTATAAAGAAAGGAAAGCACCATGCGTCACGGACACGGACTTAGAAAACTCAACCGCACCAGTGAGCACAGACTCGCAATGTTGCGCAACATGATGAACTCGCTCCTCGAGCACGAAGTCATCAAGACCACCTTGCCCAAAGCTAAAGAGCTGCGCCGAGTGGTGGAACCTATGATCACCTTGGCTAAAGAACCTACATTGGCCAACCGCCGTTTGGCCTTTAACCGCCTTCGCAGCCGCGACATGGTGGTCAAGTTGTTTGATGAATTGGGTCCACGTTTTAAAACCCGTCCAGGCGGCTACACACGCATTCTCAAAATGGGTTTTCGTGTGGGTGACAACGCGCCCATGGCTTTAGTAGAGTTGGTGGATCGCCCAGCAGAAACAGCGCCAAATACTGAGACGCCAAGCGCTTAATCGCTTACAATCGCACTTTTACCGCGCGATGGAGCAGCCTGGTAGCTCGTTGGGCTCATAACCCAAAGGTCGGAGGTTCAAATCCTCCTCGCGCAACCAAACAAGTCTAGGACTTAGACTCAAAGCCCACCTACTGATTCAGTTGGTGGGCTTTTTGTTGTGGACAATACTCCACACTATTGACTCACTATTAAAAGGAGACGCTTACATGAACAAAAAAATCGCATACGCCGCGCTGTTTGCAACTGCCGCCGCACTCATGTCCACAGCCAGCATGGCCCAGCCCAGCGGCAAACTTAAGGTGGGGTTGATGTTGCCTTACACGGGCACCTTTGCCTCGTTAGGCAATGCCATTGAAAACGGCTTTAAGTTGTATGTGGCCGAACAGGGCGGCAAAATTGCAGGACGCGAAGTGGAGTTCGTCAAGGTGGACGATGAGTCAGACCCCTCTAAAGCAACCGATAACGTCAACAAGTTGGTCAAGCGTGACAACGTTGACGTTTTAATTGGCTCCGTGCATTCCGGTGTAGCCATGGCCATGGCCAAGGTGGCTAAAGACAGCGGTACCTTGCTGATCGTACCCAACGCGGGGGCCGACGCGGTGACTGGCCCCATGTGCGCCACCAACATATACCGCAGCTCGTTTTCCAACTGGCAACCTGGCTACGCCATGGGCGAGGTGATGGCCAAAAGGGGAATTAAAAAAGTTGCCACCATCACATGGAAGTACGCCGCGGGTGACGAATCAGTTAAAGGCTTTAAAGAGGCCTTTGAAAAAGGCGGCGGTACGGTGATCAAAGAGTTGAGCCTGCCCTTTCCTAACGTGGAGTTTCAGGCGCTTTTAACCGACATTGCCGCTAGCAAGCCCGATGCGGTGTTCACCTTCTTTGCGGGCGGGGGTGCGGTGAAATTTGTAAAAGATTACGCTGCCGCGGGTTTGAATAAAACCATTCCACTTTTTGGTTCTGGCTTTCTGACAGAAGGCACCTTAGAGGCACAGGGTAGCGATGCTGAAAACATCTTCACCGCCTTGCACTATGCCGACAGCCTGAACGTGGCCAAAGACAAAACATTCCGTTTGGCCTATGCCAAAACCTACAAGTTGCAACCGGATGTGTATGCGGTGCAAGGCTATGACGCCGCACAAATATTAGGTATTGGCCTGAACGCCGTGAAAGGCGACGTCAGCAAAAAAGCTGAATTTGCCAAAGCGGTAGAAGCCGCCAAGATCGACAGCCCACGTGGTGTGTTCACCTTGTCTAAAGCGCACAACCCTGTACAAGATTTCTACCTGCGCAAAGTGGTGGGCAAAGAAAACAAATATGAGGGCATTGCCAGCAAGGGCCTGACCGATCCTGCACGCGGCTGCAAGATGTAAGCAGACGTCTTTTAAAGGCCCATGGATCTCGCTACTTTTTTTATTCAGTGCCTCAATGCGCTTCAGTACGGCTTGTTGCTGTTTCTGGTGGCGTCTGGGCTCACGCTGATTTTCGGAATCATGGGCGTCATCAACCTTGCGCACGGCAGCTTTTACATGCTGGGGGCGTACATGGCTTATGGCTTGTCCCCCATCGTGGCGGCTACCTTTGGGGGTGGATTTTTTTCAGCTCTCTTGTTGGGCGTAGCGCTGGCCGTAGTCTTGGGCTATGTACTTGAGTGGGTATTTTTCAGCTTTTTGTATGAACGCGAGCATTTGCAGCAGGTCTTGATGACCTACGGATTGATTCTGGTATTTGAAGAACTGCGCAGCCTCCTCATGGGTGACGATGTCCACGGCGTGGAGGTTCCCGCATTCTTGGCCGGCACCTTGCCCTTAGGCGAGATGATGACCTACCCCATTTACCGGCTGTTCATCTCCGGGGTGTGTGTGTTTCTGGCGCTAGGCATGTACGTAGTGTTCACGCGCACTAGGCTGGGCATGATGATTCGTGCAGGCAGCGCCAACCGCGAAATGGTGCAATCTTTGGGCATCGATATAAAGTTTTTGTACCGCGTGGTCTTTGCCGCAGGCACAGCCATTGCTGTGTTGGCGGGCATGGTGGCCGCGCCGGTGTCGTCGGTCTACCCCGGCATGGGGGACACCGTGCTCATTGTGTGCTTTGTGGTGGTGGTGATTGGCGGCATAGGTTCCATACGTGGTGCATTAGTGGCCGCGCTGTTAATTGGCGTGGTAGACACCTTTGGCAAAGTGCTGTTGCCACAAGCCGCGGGAGTTCTCATGTATGTGCTCATGGCGCTTATCTTGCTCTGGAAACCAGACGGGTTGTTTAAAGCCGCCTGATATGACGCACGCTCGAACCATATTTGTAGTGGGATGTTTTGCAGTTCTCGCCTTGATTCCGCAAATGGTAGGCGCTTATGGCATTGACTTTGTCACCAAGATCATGGTGTACGCCATCTTTGCCCTAAGTCTTGAACTGTTGGTGGGCGGCGCGGGCTTGGTGTGTTTTGGTCAAGCGGCTTTTTTTGGTATTGGCGCTTACGCCGCCGTGTGGTGGTCGCCCCCTTACGATGCCGCTGCCGTGTGGTGGATATTGCCTGCTGCGGTGGTAGCAGCGGCGTCCTATGCCTTAGCGGTAGGCGCGCTATCGCTGCGAACCAAAGGCGTGTACTTCATCATGGTCACCTTGGCTTTTGCCCAAATGGCCTATTACGTGGTGCACGACACGCCGCTGGGGGGCGGCACGGATGGCATTTACCTTATGGTCAAACCTGTCTGGGGCACCCTAATGGACTTGGCTGATGCCCCCACCCACTATGGCTTTACCTTGGCCTGTCTGATAGGAGTGTTTAGCGGGCTGGCCTTACTCAACCGATCGCGCTTTGGCCGGGCTTTAGCGGGTATTCGCGTGAACGAGCAACGCATGCGCGCTACAGGTTTTTCTACCTACCCCTACAAACTGGCGGCATTCACCATTTCAGGGGGCATTGCAGGCTTGGCGGGTTTTTTGTTTGCCGTGAAAGACGGTTATGTGAATCCTGAAATGCTGAGCTGGCATCTCTCTGGCGCGGTACTCATCATGATCATTTTGGGGGGCATTGGGCATTTGCGCGGTGCGCTCATTGGGGCTATTGCGTTTGCGCTCTTACAAGAGTTCTTCAAATCTGAAGCCGTTTTTGGCGATCTGGCCAAGCACTGGCACTTGGGTCTGGGCCTGTCCATCATCGCCAGTGTGATGTTTCTACCCAAGGGTTTGGTGGGCATTCCCGAACTCATCGTTGGGCGCTTGCTTGGCAGCAAAACGGGTCAAGACCCAACCAAATGAACAGGACCAACAGCTCCAGCGTGTTGTTGCGTGGCGTGAACTTAAGCCGCCATTGGGGTGGTGTGGTGGCACTGCATCAGGTCAGCCTGGAGCTGGTTCGCGGCAGCATCCATGCCGTGATTGGCACCAACGGTGCCGGCAAGTCCACACTGATCAATGTGCTCTCGGGAGAATGCGCGCCCTCAGAGGGTGCGGTGGAACTTATGGGGCAAGACGTGACCCGTTGGTCGCAGCCTAAGCGCGCGCGCGCAGGCTTGGGGCGCAGTTACCAACGCAACACCATCTACCCCAGCTTTAGCGTGCTCGAAAACTGCCGCCTTGCCGCGCAAGCCGCGCACCAAAGTCCTTGGCGTTGGTGGCAAAGCGCGCGGAGCTGCAAGGTGAGTAATGGCATTGCCCAGGAGGTCATGGCGCGCTGCGGCTTAACGCCGCTGCAGCAGCTGCAAGGGGGCTTGTTGTCCCACGGGCAAAAGCGGCAACTGGAAATTGCCATGTGCTTGGCTACTCAGCCGCAGGTGCTGCTGTTGGACGAGCCGCTAGCGGGCATGGGCGCAGAGGAAACCGAGCGCATGTTGGAGTTGTTAAATCAGCTCAAGGCGGATCACGCCGTGATGCTCGTGGAGCACGACATGGATGCGGTGTTTCGCATTGCCGACCAAGTAACGGTGATGGTCAATGGCAGCGTTATTGCAAGTGACACTCCCCAAGCCATCAGGTCTAACCCACAAGTTCAAAGTGTGTATTTGGGGGAGCACGCATGAGCCTGTCTGAGCCTTTATTGAATGCGCAGGACGTGCATGCGTGGTATGGCTCCAGCCATGTGCTGCATGGCGTCAACCTCAAAATTAACCGCGGCGAAACCGTGGGGCTCTTGGGTCGCAATGGCATGGGCAAGAGCACCCTTATCCGAACCGTGTTGGGGCACGTCAGTCAGCGAGAGGGCAACATCCAACTTATGGGGCAAGACATGTCTCATGCCAAACCCTTTGAAGTGGCGCGGCTGGGTGTGGCCTACGTGCCCGAAGGGCGGGGCGTTTTTACCAATTTGAATGTGCGCGAAAACCTGGTTATGGCCTCACGCCCAGGTCGTGATGGCCGCAACGACTGGACCCTAGATCGCGTGCTGACAACCTTCCCCCGACTTTCAGAGCGCCTTCAAAACCTGGGGTCACAACTCAGTGGCGGCGAGCAACAAATGTTGTCCATTGGACGCGCGCTCATGACCCACCCAGACCTCATCATCTTGGATGAAGCCACAGAGGGCCTAGCCCCGCTTATCGTGGCTGAAATTTGGCGCGTGATCGGTGACATTCGCAGCAGCGGTATTGCCACCTTGATCGTGGACCGGGACTACCGCAAGGTCTTGGTCCATGCAGACGCTGCCATGGTGCTGCAAAAAGGCCAAGTGGTGATGCAGGGCAGCGCTGCAGAATTGGTGGCTAACCCTTTGCTGGCATCGTATCTCGGGGTTTGAGTTTCCTAGGAGCCAGAGACCACCTGTTCCACCGCGCCGCTTTGTGTAGATCGAATCACGGCTTCCAGTGCTGAAATATTGGCCACCATTTGTTCATGCGGCACGGGATAAGGGGCAATGCCCAAGGCGGCATCGGCAAACGCTTCCAGGTTGGACAGCACCGCAGGGTGCGGCGGAAACTCTTGAATGACTGGTTCCTCGCCCCGGATGCAGGTGGTCATGGTCCATCCGGTGGATTGTTCGGGGTGGGTTTTGTCGCGCACTTCCACCCAGCCTTTGCTGCCATAGACCGCAAACCGGCCTACAAAGGGTGTGGCCAAAATGGCGCTGATCAGGGCATGCCCTCCGCGCTGGTAGGTGGCCAGAATGGCCAAGGTATCGCCATTGATCAAGGGGCTACCCAACTGTTTGACGCTGGCATACACCGATTGCGCCGGACCAAACACGCCAATGGACAAATCCAGCAAATGGATGCCGGTGGCCGTCATGGGACCAGCGGGTGCTTCGGCGGCTGACAAACGCCAGTTGTCCGAGGCCAGCTGTAAAAATTTGTCTTGGCTGAAGTTGGCTTCCATTTGCAGTGGTGTACCCAAAGCACCACTTTGAATCAGCTGCATTGCCGCCATTACTGGTGGCTCAAACCGGCGCTCATGCCCCACACCTAAAGCCAAGCCGCGGGACTGAACCGCCTCAATGGCGGCCAAGGCGTCGGCACGGTTCAGCGTGAGTGGCTTTTCGCAAAATACATGCTTGCCGGCTTGAGCCACTTGCACTATTTGGGCGGCATGCAGGGTGTGCGGCGTGCACAAGATCACGGCGTCCACGTTGGGGCTGGCCAGCACGTCTTGCAAGCTCTGAAAAAATGGGGCGCCTATGCTCTGCGCAAATGCTGCTCCGGTGTCGGTATTCAGGTCGGTGACGGCGTTGAGCGCCATGTTGCGCGCCGATTTCAAATAGTGGGCAATGGTTTTTCCCCACCAGCCTAAGCCGATCACCGCGACGCGAAGGGGAGCTGTGGAGTGTGTTGCAGGGTTGGTCATGGAATGAAAATTTAGAGCGGCTTTGTTATGACAATTATGTTGAGGTGGCTTTGTCAAAGCGGAGTTGGAATTTTAGGCGTCGAAGCAAAGCGCACATACAAGGGTTGACCTCTATAGATTTCACGTCATATCCCTCGCAAAATCGTGCTCCCATTTTGTTGCCGGAGTCTTCACATGAACCCAACTTGGATGTCAGCACTGTGCCCCACTTTATTGAGGTCTTTGGTCCTTGCCTGCGTGGCCGCCGCCTCGTTTGGCTTGGCATCTGCCCAATCCCCAAGCGCGGGGCAAGCTGCCGCGTTTCCTACCCCGGGCAAAACCATCAAGTTCATGGTGCCCATTACCCCCGGAGGCAGCAATGATGTGATGGCACGCATCATTGCGCAAAAGCTCACAGAAATGTGGAGCGCCCCCGTGGTGGTGGAAAACCGCCCGGGCGGCAACATGAACGTCGGCTCCGACGCGGTGGCCAAAAGCCCTGCTGATGGCTACACTTGGTTACTGGGGGCCAACAATATTTTTGTGTTCAACCCCCATTTGGGCAAGATGCCGTTTGATGTGTTTAAAGACCTCACGCCTGTCACCCAAGTGGCGTCGGTGCCCTTTGTATTGGTGGTGCACCCGTCTTTGCCTGTAAAAACGGTGGCCGAGCTCGTGGAGTACGCCAAAAAGAACCCCGATGCGCTCAATTACGGATCTTCAGGTAACGGCGCTCCACAGCACTTGGCAGCCGAACTGCTCAGCAGCGCAGCGGGTATCAAAATGGCCCAAGTGCCTTATAAAGGTGCAGTGCCCGCCATCACCGATTTGTTAGCCGGACGCATTCAAGTGTTTGTGGGCGCCATCAATTCTTTGTTGCCGCACATCAAAGACGGCAAGTTGCGTCTATTGGCCACAGCGGGCCCCAAGCGCCTAGGCACATTTCCGGATGTGCCCACCATTGCCGAAACCGTGCCCGGCGTGGTGATGGATGTGTGGCTGGGGGTGTTCATGCCCGCTGGCACGCCACGCCCCATCATTACCAAAGCCCAAGGCGACATTGCCAAAGTGCTGCAAATGCCTGAAGTCATCAGCAACTTGAACGCGCAAGGCATAGAGGGTGTGAGCTCCAGCTCTGAAACCTTGTCAGGCATGATCCGCGATGACTACGCCCGTTGGGGCAAGATCATTAGGGATGCCAACATCAAAGCCGATTGACACTTCACAGGATCTCCCTTGACTTCTGACCAAATACACATACAACAACCGCAAGATGTCGACCTTCCTGTTCCAGACGCTAACCTGAGTAAAGAGTGGGGCAGTGACTACTTGGCCGAGGTCATCCGTGACCTGGATTTGCGCTACATCGCCCTCAACCCCGGCGCCAGCTTTAGAGGTCTGCACGACAGCTTGGTGAACTTTTTAGGCAACCGCAATCCGCAAATGTTGTTGTGTTTGCATGAAGAACATGCTGTATCCCTCGCACACGGCTACGCCAAGGTCACTGGTCGCCCCATGGGGGCGTTTGTGCACAGCAATGTGGGCTTGATGCATGCCACCGCTGCCATCTTTAACGCTTGGTGCGACCGCGTGCCGCTCATGGTCTTTGGCGCCACCGGTACGGTAGACGCTGCCACCCGCCGCCCTTGGATTGAATGGATTCACACGGCTCAAGACCAAGGCGCTTTGGTGCGCGACTACACCAAGTGGGACGCTCAGCCCGCATCGGTTCTCGCAGCGGCGGAGGCCCTTTACCGAGCTCGTTTGATCACCATGACGCCCCCTTGCGCGCCGGTTTACATCAACTTTCCTAACGATGTTCAAGAGGCCAAGGTGGACCAGCCCATGGACCTGCCCACGCGCGCTGACTTTGCTGCGCCCACCGCGGGCGTGCCGGCTGAGCATGAGCTGGATGCTTTGATCAATCTGCTTAGTAAAGCTCACAAGCCCATGATCTTGATGGGTCGCGTCAGCCGTGACCCCGTAGATTGGGGCCGCAGGGTGGCTTTGGCCGAGCGCTTACAAGCCAAAGTGCTGACCGACTTGCGCGTGGGTGCGGCTTTTCCCACCGACCACCCCTTGCACGCCGCCAAACCCGTGTTGCTGTTTGCCGGGGCTGGCGCAGAGGTGCTGCGCGAAGCCGATTTGGTGATTTCGCTGGACTGGATTGACGTGGCAGGCGCCATTTCTGCCGCATGGGGCAAGGGGGCAACCCCACCCATCGTGCACGTGTCGGTGGACCAACATTTGCACCGCGGCTGGAGCATGGACCACCAAGGCCTGCCTAAAACGGTGATGCACTGGCTGGCCGACCCCGACCAAACCGTGGCCATGCTGCTTGCCAAAACCGCGTCCGCGTCCGCGCCCAAGCACAGCACGGCATGGGGCCCCCCTGCCTCAGGCTTTGAACCCTTGTCCGCCCCGCAGGACGTGCCCCTGACCGTGCGCGACCTGGCGCGTTGCCTGCGCTATGAGCTGCAGCAAACCCATCCTTGCTTGATTCGTCTGCCCTTAGGCTGGTCGGCCGAGCATTACCCCCTACATGACCCCTTGAACTATTTGGGCTCTGACGGCGGTGGCACTATTGGTGCAGGCCCCGGCATGGCCGTGGGCGCTGCCTTGGCCCTACGCGACCACCACCCCGACCGCTTGCCTGTGGCCGTATTGGGCGACGGCGATTTCATGATGGGCAACCAAGCCATTTGGACCGCCGTGCGTTATGGCATTCCGCTTATGGTGGTGGTGTGCAACAACCGATCGTTTTATAACGATGAAATCCACCAAGAGCGGGTGGCCATGCAGCGTAAGCGCCCCGTACAAAACAAGCGCATTGGCATGCACATTGGCGGGCCTTTGATCGACTTGGCAGCCATTGGTCGCGCGCAAGGCGCGCATGGCATTGGGCCTGTGACCACCGGAACCGCTTTGGCCCAAGCCCTTCAAGACGGCATTGCCCGCGTTCGTCAGGGCCAAGTGGTAGTCATTGATGCGCAAGTGGAGCCTGGCTACGACAGTGCCGTGGGCAATGCGCTTAAAGACTTAAGCAAATAAACCCTCATAAACCTTCTACCGTTCTACTTTTTATTTTTTGAACCCTCACACCATGTCTTCAACCTCCAAAACCCCCATGACCCTTGAAAGCGTTTTGCCCCAGCACCGCAGCCTGTTTATTGACGGTGCTTGGTGCGAGCCCTTGGACGGTGCTTATGTGCAAACGCTTAACCCTGCTAACGGTCAAGCCCTGACCAGCGTGGCCAATGCGTCTGCAGCAGACGTGGACCAAGCCGTGTCGGCAGCCCGCAAGGCTTTTCCCGGATGGAGCGCCTTGCAGCCCTTAGAGCGCGCGCGCTACCTGAGACAGGCGGCCCAAGTGCTGCGTGACCATGCTGAAGAGCTTGCCATGATCGACGCCTTCAACACCGGCAACCCCGTGGCCGAAATGGTGCGCGACGCCCAAGTGGCCGCTACTGGCTTGGAGTTTTTTGCGGGACTCATCACCCAAATCAAGGGTGAAACCATTCCCATGGGGGAGGGCATGCTCAACTACACGCGGCGTGAGCCCTTGGGCGTGGTGGCGCGTATCGTGGCTTACAACCACCCGCTCATGTTTGCGGCTGTCAAAATTGGCGCGCCCCTGGCGGCGGGCAATACCGTCATCGTCAAGCCGCCCGAACAGGCGCCGCTATCGTCTTTGCGTATGGCCGAACTCATCGGCAGCGTGTTTCCACCTGGTGTGCTCAATGTGCTGCCGGGGGGTAAGGCCTGTGGTCAAGCTTTAAGCACCCACCCGCAGATTGCTAAGGTCACCCTGATTGGCAGCGTACCCACTGGCAAAGCCATCATGCGCAGCGCGGCCGACACCTTAAAGCCGGTGCTGCTGGAGCTGGGCGGTAAAAACGCGCTCATTGTCTACCCCGATGCGGACCTCGATCAGGTGGTGACCGGTGCCGTCAAGGGCATGAACTTCACTTGGGCCGGTCAGTCTTGTGGCTCCACCAGCCGCATGTTCCTGCATGAATCGGTGTATGACCAAGTGTTGCCGCGGGTGATTCAGCGCATACAAGAACAACACAAGCCGGGCATTCCCACCGACTTTGCCACCACCATGGGGCCAGTAGTCAGCCAAGCCCAGCTTGACAAGGTCTTGCATTACATCGAAGTGGGCAAGCAAGATGGCGCCAAGCTGCTCTTGGGCGGGAAACGTTGCACCGAGGCCCATTTAAAAGACGGCTATTTTGTGGAGCCCACCGTGTTTGGCGACGTGAAGCCCGGTATGCGGCTGGCACAAGAAGAGGTGTTTGGCCCGATTTTGAGCGTGTTCCGCTGGAGTGATGAGAACCAGCTGTTTGACGCTGTCAATGGCGTGGACTACGGTTTGACCTGCTCAATTTGGACGCGCGACCTCAAAACCGCGCACCGTGCTGCTGCGCGCGCGCAGGCTGGGTATGTGTGGATCAACAATGCCAGCCAGCACTTTTTTGCAGCTCCCTTTGGGGGCTACAAGCAGTCGGGTATTGGGCGCGAAGAATGCTTTGAAGAGCTGCTGGAATTCACGCAGATCAAAAACATCAACGTCACCCTGTAGTTCAACCCGGTTTGATTTCGGCCCGCTCAATCACCTCTTTCCAGCGCGCTTGCTCTTTGGCAATAAAGGCGCCGTAAGAGGCTGCGGGGCCGGAGTCGCCCACGGCGCTTTCGGCTTCAAAGCGGGCCTGAATATCAGGCGACTTCATGGCCTGTGCGCAGGCTTGCTGAAGCTTGTTGATGATCTCCACAGGCGTGCCCGTACGTGCTGAAATGCCGTACCACTGGTCGGATTCAAAGCCCTTGTAGCCACTTTCGGCCACGGTAGGTAAATCCGGCAGTACCGCAATGCGCTTGGGCGTACCCACCGCTATGGCGCGCAAGTTGCCGCTCTTGATGTGGGGCAGCAAAGCGGGCGTGCCTGCAGAAAACATTTGAATTCGACCTGCCAGTACATCGTTTAACGCCGGGCCGGTGCCGCGATAGGGAATGTGGGTGATGAACATGCCCGTAGCCAGCTTGAGCGCTTCCATAGACAAATGCCCCGCGCTGGCGTTACCGGCCGAGGCGTAGTTGATTTGCCCTGGCCGCGCCTTGACGTAGGCCACTAAAGATTTGAGGTCTTTCACCGGCATGTCTTTGTGCACCACAAACAAGTTGGGCACGCGAGAGAGCAGGGTGACGGGCGTGAAGTCTTTGTTCACGTCGTAGCCGCTGTCGGGGTAAATCAAAGGGTTGACCACCAGCGAGCCAATGTGGCTCATGATGATGGTGTAACCATCTGCCGGTGCGCGCACAACCTCTTGCATGGCAGGTACACCGCCACCGCCGCCCTTGTTGTCAATCACCAGCGGCACGCCCAAAATTTGGGACAGCTCGGTGGAGAAGGTGCGGGCCACCACGCTGGAGGTACCGCCCGGAGCAAACGGCACGATCCAGCGGATCGATTTTTGCGGCCATGCGGTTTGGGCTTGCGCCAATCCCCCGCCCATGCTGAGGCCTGCCAGCCATTTGAGGTGGGTTCTACGGTCTTGAAGTGTTGAATGGGTCATAAAGGTACTCCTTGGTTTTGATAGGTTAGAAATTAGGTCATTCATCAGCACCTAAAGCTCGGATCCATGCGGTCCAGCAGGCGAAGCAAGGCGGGCCATTCCATCAACCCATAGGGGCGGCGGGTTTGGGGTTGGTAATTCATGTAGGTTTCATGCAGCACGTCTTGGGGCACGGTTTGCAGTGGGGTGTTGCAGCTCATGGCTTGCACTTGCGCACGGCACGACAACTCCAGCCGGTGCATCCAGTTGAAGGCCTCGCCCACCGACCGGCCCACCGTTAGCAGGCCGTGGTTGCGCAAAATCATAGCCTCAGATTGACCCAAATCACGCACCAAAACCTCTTGCTCGCGCAGGTCCAGCACCACGCCCATGTAGTCGTGGTAGCTGATATTTAAAAACCGCATCGACGTTTGGTTGATAGGCAATAAGCCGCACGCCATTGAAGACACCGCCATGCCCGCCGGTGTGTGGGTGTGGATCACGCAGTTCACTTCAGGCCGGGCAATGTGCACGGCGCTGTGCAAAATAAAACCGGGCTTGTTCAGGCCGTAACCCAGTGCACCAAAGTCGGGCATGTAAATCACTTCGCCATCGTGGTCGATTTTCACGAGGCAAGACGCCGTCATTTCCTCGTACATCATGCCGTAGGGGTTGGTCAAAAACGCATGATCTTCACCTGGCACCCGCAAGGTGATGTGGTTGGCCATCATGTCGGACATGCCGTAGTGGGCCACCAGACGGTAGCAGGCTGCCAAATCCACACGGGCTTGCCACTCTTCAGGCGTGACCTGATCTTGAATGCTCGGAATGTTCAGCACGCCAGCAGCCATCGCGTTTCCTTATTTGCGTTTTGCGGGAGTTGTTTGGGCTTATAGGTATTCGTTATGCAGGTGAGTATCGCTCAAGAAACGGCCCAAATTGTCCAAAAACAGGCTCTGCACTCGGTCGGCATGCTCGGCAAAATGCCCTGCGGTGTGTGGGGAAATGATCACGTTGGGTAGCCGCCACAGGGGGCAAGCTGTGTCCAGAGGCTCGGTTTCAAACACATCCAAAAAAGCGCCACCCAAATGTCCACTTTGTAAAGCAGCAATCAGTGCGGCTTGATCCACCACCTCGCCGCGCGCCACATTAACCACGCAGGCCCCTTGCGGCAGACTACTCAATACATGTGCATTCACCAACTGCTGCGTCAAGGGCGAGAGCGGGCAGGCCAATATCAGGTAATGCGTGCGGGGCAAATGCGCGGCCATTTCGGCGTAGGTGCAAACTTCAGGCGAATGTGCTGAACGCCCGGAAAGTTCTGAGCGCGTCACCCCCACCACCTGCATGCCAATGGCCTGCAACATACGCGCAATTTCAGAGCCAATGCGCCCTATGCCCACCACCATGGCGGTTTGGCCGGTCAGGTCGTGAACATCAGGGTTCCGCACTAATGGCGCCCAGCGCTGAGCTTGCTGTGCCGCCCACAAATCCGGAAAACGCCGCCCCAGCGCCAGCACAGCACCCAGCGCGGTGTGGGCCACCGGCTGGGCATTGGCCCCAGACGAGGTGGATACCTTGATGCCGCGTTGCCGCAGCTCCGCAAAGATAGGGCGGTCTGCCCCTGCCGAATGCACATGCACCCACGCCAAATGCGGCGAGGCCCGCATCACCTCGTAAAAGCGTTGCAGATCTTCGAGCACACGGGTTTTGGTGGAGGCACCGGTCACATCGCGGGTGATATACGCCACTTGGCAGGCGTAGTGGCCTGCCGCGTCAGGCGCGGTTTGGGGGGGCACCCATTGCACCGCGCGATCCGCATGAAGGCTCTTTTGCACGTGCTGCTCAATAGCCGCGCCCCAACGCGCGCGCGCGCTGTCTGAAATCAAAACCGATAAGGGTTGAAGCTTGGACATTTAGGGAGCGTTCAAAAGGTGAGGGTTAGACTTGTCTTTGGAGTTTAAGCATCACGACAAATTAGGAGACACCATGGACGAAAACGCAACGTTTAAAGCCGGTTTGGCCGTGCGCCGCAAGGTGCTGGGTGACGAATACGTCAACAACTCATTGGCCAATGCGGATGAATTTACCGAGCCTTTGCAACAGTTTTTAACCGAGCATGCTTGGGGCGCAGTGTGGGTGCGCGAGGGCTTGTCGCTCAAAACTCGCAGCATGCTTAACCTGGCCATGCTGACAGCGCTAAACCGCCCCAACGAGCTCAAGTTGCATATTCGCGGCGCCATCAACAATGGGGTGACCCAAGAAGAAATGCGCGAAATCTTTTTGCAGGCCGCTGTGTATTGCGGCGCACCTGCGGGGCTGGATTCTTTTAAGGTGGCGCAGGCGGTGTTTAAAGAAATGGCCGCCGCCAAGTAAGTTGCGCTTAGGGCTCGACTTTGAGCTCGGCCTTAGGTTCACCCTTCATTTCACCCTTTAGCTCAGCCTTCTTAGCAAACTCCGCCCGCAAAGCGCGCAGTTTTTCGCGTGGGTCTTCGCGGGTGGTGGCTTGGTCCAGGGCCATTTCAGCAATAAACCGGCTGGGCTGGGCCCGCACCATCTCGCGGCCCTTTTTCTTGCGCTTGGGCCAGCTCACCATCAGGCTGCGCTGCGCCCGGGTGATGCCCACGTACATCAGGCGGCGCTCTTCTTCCAGTCTTTGGGTGACCGGGCTGCCCTCAGCGGCTGCCTCGGCGTCTTCTTCGAGCTTAAAGGGCAACATGCCTTCGGTCACGCCAGCCAACATCACGTGCGGCCACTCCAGCCCTTTGGCAGCGTGCAGGGTGGAGAGGGTCACCACGTTTTGGTCTTGCTCGCGCTCTGACAGCGTGGACAGCAGCGAAATGGTTTGGGCTACTTCCAGTAACGACTTTTTTTCGCTGGCCAAGCTCACGCCAGCGGTGTCGTCCAGCTCGCCGCCGCAGCGCTTGGCCATCCAGTCGCAAAACTCCAGCACGTTGGTCCAGCGCGCAGCGGCGGCTTTGTCGTGGTCTTCGCCGTCGTACAAGTGCTTTTCGTAGCCCATGTCCTGCAGCCAATCGGTCAAAAAGGTGCGGGCGTCTTCAGCCCCATGGGTATGCCGCGCGCGGTATTCCAAGTCGTTCACGTAGCGGCCAAACTCATGCAGGCTGCCCACCGCACGGGCACTGAGCGCTGCAGACAAGGATGCAGAAAACAAGGCCTCAAACAGGCTGACCTTGTACTGGTTGGCAAACGTGCCGAGTTGCTGCAGGGTTTGGTGGCCAATGCCGCGTTTGGGCGTGGTGATGGCCCGCAGAAACGCAGGGTCGTCGTTGTTGTTGGTCCAGAGCCGAAACCAAGCGCACAGGTCTCGAATTTCAGTCCGATCAAAAAAACTGGTGCCACCCGACACTTTGTAGGGGATTTGGGCTTTTCTAAACGCCTGCTCCAACACGCGCGCTTGGTGGTTGGCACGGTAAAGCACCGCAAAGTCGCGCCACTCTAAAAACTGGGTTCCCGGCGCCTGCGACGCGGTGCCTGTACGCAAGCTTTGGATGCGCGCCACGATGCGCTCGGCCTCGTGCTCTTC
>CAMAWQ010000040.1 GCA_945862005.1 Hylemonella gracilis
CCAAAGCATCGGTGTGGGTAGCTCCCACATTAAGGTTGATATTGAGGCCATCGGGTTGACAACCTAAGGTCACCACGTCTGCCCCAAGCTCTTGAAAGACCTTGGGCGCAATTTGATAGGCCGCCCCATGAGCCGCATCGACGACAAGCTTTAGCCCCTTTAAAGTCAACTGCCCAGGGAACATGCTTTTACAAAACTCAATGTAGCGGCCTGCTGCATCATCGAGGCGCTTGGTTTTGCCAAGGTTCGTTGAGCTGGCCCATGCAGGCGAGATAGATAGCATGGCCTCAACCTGAGCTTCCCAATTTTCAGAAAGCTTATTTCCCGCTGCGTCAAAAAACTTGATGCCGTTGTCAGGGTGCGGGTTATGGCTAGCGCTGATCACTACCCCCAAAGAGGCGCGCTGGGCACGAGTCAGGTAGGCCACACCAGGTGTGGGTATGGGCCCCAACAGAAGCACATCCACGCCAGCCGAATTAAAACCAGCCTCTAACGCGCTTTCCAACATGTAGCCCGATATGCGAGTGTCTTTGCCTATCAGCACTAAAGGGTGAGGCTCTTGTTGCTTCAATAATCTGCCCACGGCATGCGCTAATCGCAATACAAAGTCTGGGGTCATAGGCTCTTGGCCCACCGTACCCCTAATGCCATCGGTACCAAAATATTGTCTTTTTGTAGCTGTCATTGAATAGCGCCCCATACTTTTAAGGCTTCTACGGTGGGGCGCACATCGTGCACACGCACCACCCGAGCGCCACGCTCCGCGGCCAATACTGCAGCAGCCAAACTTGCCGCCAATCTGGGGTGAACCCCATCAGTCGACTCACCCGCTATTTCATGGACTGGCCCGACAACTGCGGCTAAAGAAGACTTTCTGGACCAACCCACCAATAACGGAAAAACACCCTCCAGCAACTCAGACTGGCTCTTTAAAAGCTCAAAGTTTTGAGGTGCCGTTTTTCCAAACCCAATGCCCGGATCCCACACCACTCTAGAGGGATCCATGCCCAGCTCCAACAGCGCCTCTGTGCGCGTTTTCAAAAAAGACAACACCTGTGCCACCACATCACCCTGCATGGGGCTTAGCTGCATGCTTTGAGGCTCGCCCTGCATGTGCATCAGGCAGACTCCACAGGAAGGGTGTTGGGTAACCACTTGCGTGCCCGTTAGGCCTTGCGGACCACTGGTCCAGCGCAGTGCATAGATGTCGTTGATGATGTCCACACCCAAATCCAGCATGCGTTGCATGACTTCGGGCTTGTAGGAGTCTAAAGATATAGGAACACCCCATGTGACAAGCTCTTTGATAACGGGCAACAAGCGCTGTAGCTCTAGATCTTGAGGTACTGGTTGAGCGCCAGGCCGAGAAGATTCGGCCCCCACGTCCAGCAGATCCGCACCCTCTTTTAAAAGCTGATGCGCATGGGTAATTGCCAAGAATGGGTCTGCGTGATGCCCGACACCTGAAAAAGAATCTGGCGTGACATTGACAATGCCCATGACCTGAGGGCGACTCAGGTCAATCTCAAAACGCGAGGTTCTCCAGAAGGGCTTCAGGCTGCAGAGGGAGAGGGTTCTGTTTTGACGGCGGGGGTTCCACCTGATCCACCACTTTGGTCAGAGTTGCGAGTGGATGGCGTCCAGTCTTTTGGCGGGCGAGGCTCGCGGCCAGCCAAAATATCGTCAATTTGCTCAACATCAATGGTTTCCCACTCAAGCAAGGCCTTGGCCATGACATGCATTTTGTCGCTGTTTTGCTCGATCAAGCCCCTAGCCAAAGCGTATTGCTGATCGATGATACGGCGCACCTCGGCATCCACCTTTTGCATGGTTTGCTCGCTCATATTGGTGGTTTTGGTGACGGAACGGCCCAAAAACACTTCACCCTCGTTTTCAGCGTACACCATAGGCCCTAAAGCTTCGGTCATGCCGTAGCGCATGACCATATCGCGCGCAATTTGGGTGGCACGTTCAAAGTCGTTCGAAGCACCAGTGGTCATTTGGTTCATGAACACTTCTTCCGCAATACGGCCACCAAAAAGCATGCTGATTTGGTTGAGCATGTATTCACTGTCATAGCTGTAGCGGTCTTTTTCGGGCAAGCTCATCGTGACCCCTAGAGCACGCCCACGAGGAATGATGGTCACTTTGTGTACCGGGTCACATTTGGGCAGCAACTTACCAATCAAGGCGTGACCAGACTCATGGTAAGCCGTATTGCGGCGTTCATCTTCCGGCATGACCATGCTCTTGCGCTCTGGCCCCATGAGAATTTTGTCCTTAGCCTTCTCAAAGTCTTGCATTTCAACCACGCGGGCATTGCGACGGGCCGCCATCAAAGCAGCTTCATTGCACAAGTTGGCCAAATCAGCACCGCTCATGCCCGGAGTGCCCCGGGCAATGATGGACGCGTTCACGTCTTGACCCACAGGAACTTTGCGCATGTGTACGTTCAAAATTTGCTCACGCCCCCGAATATCAGGCAAAGTCACATACACCTGACGGTCAAAACGACCAGGACGCAACAAAGCTGAATCCAAGATATCGGGGCGATTGGTGGCGGCAATGACAATCACGCCAAGATTGGTTTCAAAACCGTCCATCTCCACCAGCATTTGGTTTAGGGTTTGTTCGCGTTCGTCGTTTCCACCGCCTAAACCTGCGCCACGCTGGCGACCCACTGCGTCAATTTCGTCTACAAAAATGATGCAAGGTGCATTTTTCTTGGCGTTTTCGAACATGTCGCGCACGCGAGCCGCACCCACGCCGACAAACATTTCCACAAAATCTGAGCCCGAAATACTAAAAAAGGGCACCTTGGCTTCACCTGCAATGGCTTTGGCTAACAAGGTTTTACCAGTTCCCGGTGGGCCCACCAACAACAAACCACGGGGAATTCGACCGCCTAATTTTTGGAATTTCTGGGGGTCTTTTAAAAAATCCACCACCTCTTTAACTTCTTCGTTGGCCTCGTCACAACCGGCCACATCACCAAAAGTGACTTGGTTGCTGCTTTCATCCAGCATGCGGGCCTTGCTTTTGCCAAAGCTGAACGCGCCACCGCGACCACCGCCCTGCATCTGGCGCATGAAATAAATCCAAACGCCAATAAGGAGCAACATAGGTCCCCAGCTGACCAATAGCGTCATCAGAAGCGAACCCTCTTCTCGTGGCTTGACGTCAAACTTCACGCCATTGGCAATCAAATCGCCCACCAAGCCTCTATCAAGATAGGTGGCAGTGGTGCGCACTTTGCGATCGTCGTGGGTGACCGCCACAATTTCTGTTCCGCCCTGCCCCTCTTGAATCACCGCGCTCTTGATGTTCTTGCTTCGAACTTCTTCTAAAAAGTCTGAGTACCCCACGGTGATGGCGCTAGAAGTGCCACGGCTGTCAAACTGTTTAAAAACGGTAAATAAAACCAGAGCGATCACCAACCAAACGGCAACCTTAGATATCCATTGATTATTCAAACGATGCTCCAGACGTACAAAGTTAAGGCTTTCATATTTGTGCCATTTTAGGCTTTTCAAGCACCGCTAATGCTAATTGGTCGATCAGTTTTTAGGGCTGATAAGGTCTTTAAGCCAATTCCGACCAAAAAGGTCTCAGAAGACTTGTCTCTGGAAGCCTTTGGCTTGATCGGCTTGACCGTTTTGTATGTATCTTTGAACATTTTCACAATTTGGCTGTAGCCAGTGCCGTGAAACACTTTCACAACCAAAGCGCCACCGGGCTTCATGTGAGACTGGCTGAATTCCACCGCCAATTCAATCAAATGCTGAATTCGCGCCGCATCTGCCGACTCAATGCCCGACAAATTGGGGGCCATATCGGAGACCACCACATCCGCCAAAGATCCCTGCATGGCCTGAACCAATTGCGCGTGAACCACAGGCTCTCTGAAATCTCCTTGAATGAACTGTACGTTTTCAATGGGCTCCATTTCCAACAGATCTAAGGCAATGAGAGTGCCTTTGAAATCTTCAGTGGCAGCGCCTGAGGGGGCCATTTTTCTGCGCAAATATTGACTCCAAGCCCCAGGTGCGGCGCCCAAATCCACCACCAAATCTCCGGGGTGGATGAGTTGTAAGACTTCGTCGATTTCTTTGAGCTTGTAGGCAGCCCGCGCTCTATAGCCCTCTTTTTTAGCCAATTTGACATAGGGATCATTGACGTGGTCGTTAAGCCAAGCCTTGTTGATTTTTTTACTTTTGGATTTAACCTTCATCAATATTCCTGAGGGGTTTGCTGCTCATAATACGCAATGACTATCATTCAACTCACTCCCGCCGAACGCAAAGTCCACCGCTCTGAAGCCCACCACCTGGACCCTGTAGTGTTGATTGGAAATGATGGGCTGACCAAATCGGTTCAGAAAGAAGTGGACGCCGCGCTTCATGCGCATGGACTCATCAAAGTTCGGGTGTTTTCGGATGACCGAGCACAAAGGGAGACTTTTTTTCAGCAACTGGCAGATGAATTGAATGCCGCCCCCATTCAACATATTGGCAAGCTATTGATCTTGTGGCGACCCAAAGCTATTAAGACACAAACGCCTGATGAAGATCGCATGCCAGGCCCCAAAGATGTCAAAGTCTTGAAATACAGCAAGCGTGGCGGACAGCGCCCCGAGGTTAAAACGCTAAGGGTTTTGGGCAATCAAAGATTGACGGCTGGCGGCAAGGTCAAACGCGCCAAACCCAAACAAATCAGCGAGAAAAAACGCAGTCAAACCTAGCGGTTAAATACACGGGCTTCCTTAAATAAAGCCCAAACCACGCCAACGCCCTGCGCCAAGTAAAGCCCACTGCCCAGTTGGTGCCAAAAGGCCAAGTTTTCACGTAAGAGAATTTGCGGCGCCACGACGAACTCCAGCATCAAACCGCACAAACCACTTGCCAGCACCCACCATACTGCGGAATGATGGAAAAAATGAGGTCCCAGAGGGTTACGGACAAAAGCTGAAACGGCAGACCAAAGCCAGATGCTTACGAATCCAAGAGCCAAGTATGTTTGCGCTGTAAACAACTTTGCGGCCATCTGACCGGCTATCTGAGGGGTTGGCAAATACACAAAGAGCATGGGCACCACCACCAAACCCATCACCGTCCAACTGGCGCACCAAAAAGCTAAGGCCAACAGTCGGGTCAGCACCTACTTGTAACTCACCGACACAATTTCAAAAGTCTTGCTGCCACCAGGGGCTTGCACCAAGGCTGAGTCGCCCTCTTCCTTGCCAATGAGTGCGCGCGCAATCGGAGAGCTGATGTTAATAAGCCCCAGCTTTAAATCAGCTTCGTCCTCGCCCACAATTTGGTAGGTGACACGTTCCGCAGTATCTTCTTGCTCAAGCTCGACGGTCGCGCCAAACACCACTTTGCCATCTGCATTCAGGTTGGAAGGGTCAATGATTTGTGCCGCAGAGAGCTTGCCTTCAATTTCCTGAATGCGGCCCTCAATAAAGCCTTGGCGGTCTTTGGCAGCATCGTATTCGGCGTTTTCGCTCAAATCACCTTGCGCTCGAGCCTCCGCAATGGCATTGATCACCCAAGGGCGGTCTACGGTTTTGAGCCGGTGTAGCTCTGTCTTTAGTTTTTCTGAGCCGCGAAGCGTGATGGGAATGGTTGCCATAAATTTAGATCTTAAAAAAAGTTGAGGTGCCTGCGAAAAAATTGCTGAGTGCACAGCACCTATTTACGCCACCAGTTGGGCATGCAACTCCTGCAAAGAGTACACATCAAGGTTATTGAGGTATTTCATGCCTTCCACCGCAGCCTCTGCACCAGCTATGGTGGTGTAGGTGGTCACCCGACCCAGCAAGGCATTGGTTCGGATGTAACGCGAATCCACAATGGCGTTGCGCCGCTCTTCTACGGTGTTGATAACCAAGGCAATAGCATCGCCCTTGATCATGTCCACAATATTAGGACGACCTTCTGCCACCTTGTTCACCACTTGGCAGCTTAAGCCAGCGGCTTGAATGGCTAAAGCAGTCCCTTTGGTGGCCACCACCTGAAAGCCGAGCCTCAGCAACTCGCGCACCACCTCAACAGCCCGAAGTTTGTCGCTTTGCTTGACTGAGACAAACACAGTACCCGACTGCGGCAGTTTGGTGCCTGCGCCCAACTGAGACTTCACAAATGCCTCGCCAAAGGTTTTACCCACACCCATAACTTCGCCCGTGGACTTCATTTCGGGTCCCAAGATGGAGTCCACTCCGGGAAACTTTACAAACGGAAACACCGCCTCTTTCACGCTGAAATAAGGTGGTACCACCTCTTTATGAAGCCCCTGTTGCGCCAAGGTTTGACCTGCCATGCATCGAGCGGCCACCTTAGCCAACTGAATGCCTGTAGCTTTGCTGACAAAAGGCACAGTGCGAGAGGCTCGGGGATTGACCTCCAGCACATAAATGACGTCTTTGCCATCCACTTGTTGAATGGCAAACTGCACATTCATCAGGCCCACCACACTCAAGCCCTGAGCCATTGCGGCCGTTTGGCGCTTAAGCTCATCTACGGTAGGTGCGGATAAGTAGTAAGGGGGCAAGGAGCATGCGGAGTCGCCCGAATGCACGCCCGCCTGTTCTATATGCTCCATCACACCACCAATAAAGGTCTGACCCGCCACATCCCTGATGCAATCGACATCGCACTCGATGGCGTCATTCAAAAATCGGTCAAGCAGGACCGGAGAGTCGTTGCTGACCTTCACCGCCTCGCGCATATAGCGCTCCAGGTCGCGCTGCTCGTGCACGATCTCCATGGCACGACCACCCAACACATAGCTGGGTCGCACCACCAAGGGATAGCCCAGAGCAGCCGCTTTTTCAAGAGCTTCTGATTCGGTTCTGGCCGTGGCATTGGGGGGTTGACGCAGACCCAAATCTTGGAGCAGGCGCTGAAAACGTTCACGATCCTCAGCAGCATCGATCATGTCGGGGCTGGTGCCAATAATGGGCACGCCCGCGGCTTCAAGGCCCAGCGCCAACTTGAGAGGCGTTTGACCGCCGTACTGAACAATCACTCCGACGGGCTTTTCTTTATCCACAATTTCAAGCACATCTTCCAAAGTCAGCGGCTCAAAATACAGTCGGTCTGAAGTGTCGTAATCCGTCGACACGGTTTCGGGGTTGCAGTTGACCATGATGGTTTCATAACCATCTTCACGCAAAGCCAGTGCAGCATGAACGCAGCAGTAATCAAACTCAATACCTTGCCCAATCCGGTTGGGGCCGCCCCCTAAAACCATAATTTTTTTGTTTTGAGTAGGCTCAGCTTCGCATTCGGTCTCATAGCAGGAATACAAATACGCTGTGTCGGTTGCAAACTCTGCTGCACAGGTGTCCACTCGCTTGTAAACGGGGCGAATCCCCATTTGGTGCCTAAAGCTGCGTACGTCATGCTCGGTGACTTTTAACAATTTGGCTAGCCGACGATCTGAAAACCCTTTGGCCTTCAAAGTGCGCAGCTCCACTGACTGCAATTGGGCCAGAGCTTGTTGGCCATGCTTCACTACAAACTCATCGAGCTCCAGCTCGATGTTGACAATGTCTTGTATCTGAGCCAAAAACCACGGGTCAATTTTGGTGAGCGCAAACACCTCATCCAAACTCATACCTTGGGCAAAGGCGTCTCCCACGTACCAGATGCGCTCTGGCCCGGGCTGGCCCAGTTCTTTTTCTAAAACTTCACGATCTTGGGTTTTTTCATTCAATCCATCCACGCCCACTTCAAGCCCACGCAAGGCCTTTTGAAAGGATTCTTGAAACGTGCGTCCCATGGCCATGACTTCACCCACGCTTTTCATCTGCGTGGTCAAACGGCTGTCTGCGGTAGGAAATTTTTCAAACGCAAAGCGGGGGACCTTGGTCACCACATAGTCGATGCTGGGCTCAAAGCTGGCAGGTGTGGCGCCGCCCGTTATGTCGTTACGAAGCTCATCAAGGGTGTAACCCACAGCCAATTTTGCAGCTACTTTGGCAATAGGAAACCCTGTGGCTTTAGACGCCAATGCTGATGACCGGCTGACGCGCGGGTTCATTTCAATCACCACCATCCGGCCATCCTCCGGGTTGATGGCAAATTGAACGTTAGAGCCACCGGTGTCCACCCCAATTTCGCGCAACACCGCCAGGCTGGCGTTGCGCATGATTTGATATTCCTTGTCGGTCAAGGTTTGGGCGGGTGCCACGGTGATGGAGTCTCCGGTGTGCACGCCCATAGGGTCTAAGTTTTCAATAGAGCAAATGATGATGCAGTTGTCCGCTTTGTCGCGCACCACCTCCATCTCAAACTCTTTCCAACCCAAAAGCGACTCTTCAATCAGCAACTCCTTTGTGGGTGAGGCCTCGAGTCCACGTTTGCAAATGGTCTCAAACTCCTCAGGGTTGTAGGCAATGCCGCCACCTGTCCCGCCCAGCGTAAAGCTTGGGCGAATCACCACAGGAAAACCCACGGTTTTTTGCACGCCCCAGGCCTCGTCCATGGAATGCGCAATGCCAGAGCGTGCAGAACCCAGACCAATATGGGTCATGGCGTCTTTGAACTTGAGGCGGTCTTCTGCTTTGTCTATAGCCTCTGGTGTTGCCCCAATGAGCTCCACTGAGCGTCCTGTGGCTGCGCCTTTATATTTGTCCAGAACCCCCTGATGCCACAAATCCAATGCGCAGTTCAGCGCGGTTTGACCTCCCATGGTCGGCAAAATGGCATCGGGGCGTTCTTTGGCAATGATTTTTTCTACCGTTTGCCAAGTAATGGGTTCTATGTAGGTGGCGTCTGCCGTAGCAGGATCCGTCATGATGGTGGCCGGATTGCTGTTGATCAGCACCACGCGGTAACCCTCTTCGCGCAAGGCTTTGCAGGCCTGTACGCCCGAATAATCAAACTCACAAGCCTGACCAATGATGATGGGGCCAGCCCCAATGATAAGAATGGTTTTGAGATCTGAGCGCTTAGGCATGTGTGTGTTCCATCAGACTCGTGAATCGATCAAATAAATACGCAATATCGTGGGGGCCAGGAGAGGCTTCAGGATGCCCCTGAAATGAAAACGCAGGGCAGTCGGTGCGAGCCAGCCCCTGCAAGGTTCCATCAAACAAACTCACGTGCGTGGCCCGAAGATGGGAGGGAAGCGACTTGTCGTCCACTGCAAAGCCATGGTTTTGGCTGGTGATGCAGACTCGGCCGGAGTCCAGATCTTTGACCGGGTGGTTGCCGCCGTGGTGACCAAACTTCATTTTGAAGGTGCTCGCCCCACTGGCCAAAGCCATGATTTGATGGCCAAGGCAAATGCCAAACGTGGGCAAACCCAACTGCATCAGCTCCTTGGCCGCCGCAATGGCGTAGCTGCAGGGCTGAGGGTCTCCAGGACCATTGGAAAAAAAGACGCCGTCCGGTTGGAGCTTCAAGACTTCTGCAGCGCTTGTCTGTGCTGGCACCACGGTTACTTTGCAGCCCCTCTGAGCAAGCATTCTGAGAATATTTCTTTTGATCCCAAAGTCGTAAGCCACCACATGAAACTTGGCGTGCGTTTGCTCACCAAAACCGGGGCGGCCATCTGCCTGAAACAAACGCCACTCCGACTCCGACCATGGATAACTGGCCTTGCAGCTGACTTGCTGCGCAAGGTCTAGGCCCGCCATGCTGGGCGCAACTTGCGCCGCTTTAAGGGCTTGCTGAGTCGCAACTTCAACAGCCGCTTGGATTTGTTCTTGCGACAACGAACTGTCTGACGGCAATGCCACGATGGCCCCATTTTGAGCGCCATGCGAGCGCAAATGCCGTGTGAGTTGACGAGTGTCGATTTTTGCAATGGCCACTGTGTGCTCTTGCACCAAATACTCGGACAAATCCTGATTCGAGCGAAAATTGGAGGACTTGAGGGGCAAGTCTTTGATGATCAAGCCCGCAGCCTGAATTTTTTCAGACTCTACGTCTTGTGTATTGACACCGTAACTGCCGATGTGGGGGTAGGTTAGGGTGACCAACTGACGGCAGTAGCTGGGGTCAGTCAGAATTTCTTGGTAGCCCGTCATCGCGGTGTTGAACACCACCTCACCCACTGTCAAGCCTGGTGCGCCAATGGAGATGCCCTGAAAAACTGTACCGTCTGCAAGCGCCAAAACGGCGGGGGAACCTGATCTCTGAAGAGACAAAAGCACTGGGTACTCCAAATAATGGTGGACACACCCACGCATCCGCAAGAATCGAGTTCTGCCAGCTAAGTTTCAGTGGGAAATCAGCGTGAACAACGCGGGGCGAAAGGTATTTAACTTGGGGTCAGATTATAGTTGACCGCTACATTTGGGTACCAAAATGTCAAACTGTTGAAACAGATTGAACATATGCCAAAGCTTCTGGGGATGTCGCACTTGCATACAGGCAAATGGCTGCAGCAGCGGCCACATTTAAAGACTCTTGGCCACCGGGTTGTGCAATTTGTGCTTGCAAGTTAGACAACCCCGCCAGTTCAGGCGCCACACCCTGCCCTTCATGCCCCATGACCCAAACGCAAGGAAACGGCAATGGCAACTCATGCAAGGGTTGACCTTGGTGTGAGCTGGTGGTGATGATAGGTATTTGAAGCCCCTGAACGGCTTGAAGCGACACCCCTTCAAACAGCTGCAAGCCAAAATGAGCACCCATGCCCGCTCGCAACACTTTGCTAGACCACAAGCCCGCAGTGCCCTTGAGCGCCAACACCTGACGAAACCCAAACGCTGCAGCGCTTCGCAACATAGACCCCACATTGCCTGCGTCTTGTACACGGTCGAGTAATAAGGTGGCCGCGTTGGGATCGATGGCTAATGAATCAGGCAGGTCAAACACAAAACCAAAGGAGTACAACGACTCCAAGGCGCTAAAACTTTTAAACACCGCATCCGGAGCCACTAAGTTTTTCGAAGCACAAGTTGCCCAAGCCTGCGCCCGAGTCTGCCAAAACGATTCGGAAAAAACCGCCCAATGAGGCTTCCAGCCTCTGTCTAATGCAGCTCGGCACAAGTGCTCTCCCTCGACCCAGCATTGCTGCTCTTTTCGGTAAGCCAAAGTATCTTGAACCAAACGCCTCAGTTTTTTCAACTGAGGGTTGTCCTTGGACTGAATGTAGAGCACTTCAGTCATGGGAGCCAAAAGAGTAACGTGAGTCATACGCGGACTTTACCGGCGCAAAGCTTTTGCGGTGATGCAAACATGCACCATAGATTTTCAGCGCATTCAAATGGAACGCAGTGCCGTAGCCCTTATGCTGGTCAAATCCGTACTGGGGAAATTGTTGGTGCACCTCTTGGCACCATCGGTCTCTGTGCACTTTGGCCAAAATAGACGCGGCCGATATGGCGGGCACTTTAGTGTCGCCCTTCACAATGGCCTCAGCCAACACTTCTAAAACAGGCAACTGGTTGCCGTCCACCAGTACTTTCACAGGTTTTAAGCGCAGGCCCACTACCGCTCTTCGCATAGCCATCAAAGTGGCTTGCAAAATATTGAGTTGATCAATTTCTTCTACGCTGGCTTGCGCAATGGCAAAACACAAAGCCTTGGCTCGAATTTCGTCGTAAAGCTGATCACGTCGCCGCGGGGACAGTTTTTTGGAGTCGGCTAAACCTTCAATGGGGTGGAGATCATCCAATATGACGGCAGCGGCCACCACAGGCCCCGCCAAGGGTCCGCGGCCAGCTTCGTCAACACCAGCCGCCAAACCGGGCGCATCCCAAATGAGAGCGACCTGCTCAGCCTGCAAGAACTTTTTCGATCGCATGGGCGCATAATGCAGACGTATCTCGTCGCAATTCATGATGCATGTCTAAAAACCGGGTTTTCAGCCGCTCCACACGCTCGGGCTCGTCTAACCACTGCAAAACTTCAGACGCCATGTTTGCGGGGGTGGCTTGCTCTTGTAAAAGCTCAGGCACCCAGAAGTCTAGTCCCAAAATATTAGGCAAGCCCACCCAAGGCTGCAATCTTTTACGCTGCATGATCCACCAAGACAGTGGGTTCATGTTGTAGGCAATGACCATAGGCTTTTTATAAAGTGCAGCCTCCAAGGTGGCGGTGCCGCTGGCAATCAAGGTCACATCACAAGCCTCTAGGACCAAATGAGATTGACCGTCTATAAAACGAATAAGGTTTGCAAGTTGGGGGTAGCTTTTTTGGAATGTCATCCCAATGTTTTCAACCATGGGTCTTAAGCCAGGCGCACACGGAAGCACAAATTGCACCGATGGGTTGCGCTGATGAATCAACGCGGCCGCCTCCATAAACTTTGAAGCGAGGTAATGAATTTCAGAAGCTCGGCTTCCAGGCAACAAAGCTACCAACGGAGCACCTGGACTTAAATTGAGTTTTTCCCGAGCGGCTATGGGATTGGGTGCCAACGGAATCACTTGGGCCAAAGGGTGTCCCACATAGGTGGCTGGAATGCCATGTCGGGCCAACAGATCCACCTCAAATGGAAAGATGCAAAGCATGTGGTCCACGCTGGACTTGATCTGCTCAATCCTCTGCGGCCTCCAAGCCCAAATGGATGGGCAGACAAAATGGACGGTCTTGATACCTTGATGTTTGGCTTGCTGCTCCAGGCATAAATTGAAATCGGGAGCGTCGATGCCAATGAACACATCTGGGGGCACCTTTGAGATGCGCCTGAACAGCTGCTTGCGTATGCGCACAATACCCAGATAGTGCCGAAGCACTTCCACATAACCCCGAACCGCCAATCGACTCGAAGGCCACCACGCATCAAACCCTCTTTGCACCATTTGAGGCCCACCAATGCCTTGTGAAAGCAGTTGAGGCCAACGTGATTTCAAGCCATCCAACAACAACCCGGCAAGCAAATCTCCAGACGCCTCTCCGGCGACCATCGCGACGCGCAAGGAAGGTAAAACGGACTTATCGTACGATGCCACGTTGCGCAGAAGCATGTGACAAAAATGCACACATCATCTCAACATCGGACTGAGCCTGTGGGTGGCTCTGGCTCAACGCCGATATTTGAGAAATAGCCGAATCTAAAGTCAATCCATCTCGGTACAGGGCTTTGTGCATACCCTTGACGGCCGCAAGTCGCTCTGCAGAAAATCCCCTGCGCTTGAGGCCCTCAAAGTTCATAGATCTCGCCTGCGCAGGCTGCCCCTGGCACATCACAAAGGGGGGTAAATCTGCAAACAATAAAGAACACATGGCCGTCATGCTGTGCGCGCCAATGCGCACAAACTGATGGACCACGGTAAATCCACCCAAAATAGTCCAGTCTCCTACATGCACGTGGCCAGCCAACTGCGAGTTGTTGGCAAAGATGGTGTGATTACCAATTTGGCAGTCATGCGCAAGGTGCACATACGCCATGATCCAATTGTCATCGCCTAACCTAGTGACTCCAGCATCTCCGGGAGAACCAATATTGAAAGTACAAAACTCTCGAATGGTGTTGCGGTCCCCAATCACAAGTTCGCAAGGCTCGCCTTTGTACTTTTTGTCTTGAGGAATAGCCCCCAGAGAGTTGAACTGGAATATCTGGTTGTCTCGGCCAATGGTGGTGTGGCCCTCCAGCACACAATGAGCACCGATGCGAGTACCAGAGCCAATACGCACATGAGGCCCTACGACCGTGTAGGGCCCTATGGTGACACTGGTGTCCACCTCGGCGCTGACATCCACAATTGCAGTGGGATGAATAAGGGTCACAAAAAACTACAAAAAATGGTTAAAAAAACATTGAAGCAGCTCAACTAATGGAGCGCATGGTGCACATCAAATCGGCTTCAACCGCCAACTCCTCGCCCACCCAAGCTTCAGCCTTGAACTTGAAAATTCCCGCCTTCATGCGATCCAATTTCACGTTAAGCGTCAGCTGGTCACCCGGCTCTACTGGACGCTTGAAGCGGGCACCGTCAATACCTGCAAAGTAGTAAACGGTATTTTCATCGGGCGTGACGCCCAATGTCTCAAATGCCAGCAACGCCGCGGTTTGCGCCAACGCTTCAAGCATCAACACGCCCGGCATCACCGGCCGATGCGGAAAATGACCATTGAAAAAAGGCTCATTGATGCTGACGTTTTTAATGGCCTTGATGCTGACGCCTTTTTCAACTTCTAACACCCGATCCACCAACAAAATAGGATAACGGTGGGGAAGTTTTTTGAGAATTTGGTGAATATCCATCATGGGAAATTGAGCTTGTAATTGAACTTAATTTGACGAAGCGAAGCTTAATCAGAATTTTCAGAAAGGTGTTGCTCCAGCTTTCGAATGCGATCACGCAACTGGTGCAACTGCTTGAGGGTAACCGCATTTTTTTCCCACGCCGCGTTGTCATCGATGGGAAACACGCCGGAATAATGTCCAGGCTTTAAAAGCGAGCGGGTCACAACAGATGCTGCAGAAATATGCACGCCATCAACCAATTTCAAATGCCCCAACACCACTGCGCCGCCGCCAATAGTGCAATGCGCACCAATATCGGCACTACCAGCAACCCCCACACAACCTGCCATGGCCGTATGCTGACCAATACGGCTGTTGTGCCCTACCTGAATCAAGTTGTCTAACTTCACACCGTCCTCTATGACGGTGTCTTGTAAAGCCCCTCGATCGATGCAGGTATTGGCCCCGATCTCCACATCATTACCTATTTTCACCGCACCAAGTTGCTCAATTTTTTCCCACTTGGCACCTGTTGGAGCGAATCCAAAACCATCTGCCCCAATCACGGCTCCAGAGTGCACGATACAGCGCTCACCTAGAACACATCGAGCCCCCACCGTCACCCTGGAATGCAACACGGTGTTGGGACCAATTTGGGCACCCTGCTCCACCACACACAAAGGCCCCACTGAAGCACTGGGGTGCACCTGTGCCGCCGCATGGACCACCGCTGACGGGTGGATGCCTGGCACTATAGGAGCCACTGTTTTTTGTTTCCACAATTGCGTGAGCCGCGCAAAATACACATAGGGTTTAGCCACCACAATGGCTGCGCATTTTGGAGGGTATTGTTGAAAAAGGTCCTCTGACAACACGACAGCCCCAGCATTTGTGCTGAGCAACTGGGACTTGAATTTAGCGCTAGAGATGAAGCTCAATTGTTGTGGTTGAGCTGTTTCTAAAGGGGCTAGCCCTCGAATCATGACATTAAAGTCACCATGCAATGACCCGCCAAGTTGGTCGACGATGTCACCTAAACGCAGGGCAACATCCATAAACCGAATGAAAAACGAAGACCTCTTGCGGTCACTTGGCGGAGTTCAAAGAGCGAATCACTTTATCGGTAATGTCGTGCTTAGGACTCACGTAAACAGCTTCTTGAATGATCAGGTCGTATTTTTCAGCTTCGGCCAATTGACGCACTACACGATTGGCTCGTTCAAAAACCTGTTGTAACTCTTCATTTTTCCGGGCGTTTAGATCTTCTTGAAACTCGCGGCGCTTGCGTTGAAAGTCCCGGTCTTGATCCATGACCTGCTTTTGTCGAGCCGCACGCTGTGACTCTGACAAAGTCATGGCTTCGCGTTCCAACTTATCAGCTGCACTTTTGAGGGCGTTACCAATCTCTTGCAAATCTTTTTCCCGGCGAGCGAACTCTTGCTCCAATTTAGCCTGTGCACTTTTGGAAGGGGCTGCCTCTCGAATGATGCGGTCTAAGTTGACATAACCCAAACGAAACTCTTGGGCCCACAGCTGCTGAGCGCCCAGCAAACTGAACGCCGCCACGAGGAAGGAAAATTTAAACATTGTGAATCGCTTTCGAACGTGGTTCCGATTTGAAACTGAATTAATTGAATTCTATCGTTATCAAACTGACGAAGCGGGGTGGCAAACGCGAGCCTTAAGGGCCCCATAGGCGAAATCCAGCTGATACCCACACCCGCAGAGGCACGAAAGCTTGAAACATCAATAGTCTCAGATTCGCCGAACACGTTGCCGGTGTCGACAAAGCCGTACATGCGCAAGCTTCGGTCGTTACCAGCGCCAGGAAACGGCGCTTGCATTTCCAAATTTAAGTTCACACGTTTGGGCCCACCCAAAACCAAGCCAGAGGAGGCATCCTTCGGACCCAAACTGCCTGCGGTAAAACCGCGTACCGAACCCAA
>CAMAWQ010000041.1 GCA_945862005.1 Hylemonella gracilis
GACAAAGCCGAAGTACTGAACTGGGTGCTTAAAAAACCTTCACCCGATCATCGCAAAGCAGTTCAAGAAGGCATGGCCCGATGCGTCAAAGCCCTACCCCTTTTGCTCTCTGGTGAGATGGAAAAAGCCACGGCACTCATTCACACCAGCAAACCTGTGCGGCCCAAGCCTGCTCAACCACTTACATCTCCACTGCCTTCACCATCATCCAATACCCCAACATGACTCAAGACCTGCAAACTTACCCAGCAAGCAAAGTTCGAGCTCCTCTTGAGGTCAATGCACTGCATCCCGCTCTTGTGGCTTTTGCAGCATCCTTGTTTTTAATTGCCACTGGCTTGTGCCAGGCCCAAACTTACCGTTGCGGCAACAGCTACAGCGCTACTCCATGTGCTGATGGCACTGCCATTGACTCCAGCGACACACGCACACCCGCGCAACAAAACGCCGCACTTGCTAGCACCCAGCGCCAACATGCCCAAGCATCTGCGCTAGAAAAAGATCGGCTTAAAAAAGAAGCTGCAGCTCAAAAAGAGGCCAAGCAAACTCAGCAACCCACTACAAATGCCAGCAAAGCCCCCGCAACAAACGAAGCGCCTAGCAAGCAGCATCACAAGCCGCAGCGCAAACCACCGGAGTACTTCACCGCCAAAGACGCAACGCCTAAAAAATCAGATTAGGCTTAGGCAGCGTCTTGCAAACGTTGAAACTTTTGCCACAAAGTTTCCCGCGTTTCAACATGGTGTGGATCTACTGGAATGCAGGCTACGGGGCACACCTGCACGCACTGCGGCTCATCAAAGTGGCCTACACATTCGGTGCAGCGATTGGGGTCAATTTCATAAATGTCAGGCCCCAAATAAATCGCTTGGTTGGGGCATTCTGGCTCGCACACATCACAATTGATGCATTCCTCGGTAATGGTCAGCGCCATAAGGTGAGCACTTAGTCTTGGCCCAGTGCGCGGACTTTTTCGGCCAAACGAGTTGCCACCACAGGGTCTACAAATTTGTCGACTTCGCCACCTAGGGTTGCAATTTCTCGCACGAAAGTACTGGAAATAAACTGATATTTGTCGCTGGGGGTCAGAAATACAGTTTCCACATCGGGCATCAAACTGCGGTTCATACCAGCCAACTGAAATTCGTAGTCAAAGTCGGTCACCGCACGCAAACCGCGGATCATGGCCTTGGCGCCCCGCGCCACCACAAAGTCGCGCATCAACCCAGAAAAACTTTCCACACTCACCTGTGGGTAGGGCGCCACCACTTCACTCACCATATTGATGCGCTCTTCCAGGCTGAACAAGGTTTTCTTATGGTGACCTGCCGCCACCGCAATGATGATGGTGTCAAACAGCTGTGCCGCACGACGCACCACATCGGAGTGCCCCAAGGTCATGGGGTCAAACGTTCCGGGATACACGGCAATCACTTGGCGAGACATGGGTCTTGGGTTAAGTTGAAATTGAATCCATTATGCAGCCAGCCTCGCCGTAAGGCTTTAGCGAGTCGATAAGCTGGGCTAACTTGCCTCACCTTAAAAGTGCCAAAGTTTCTATTTTATATATGTGAAAGAACGGCTTATTTATTGCAGCTCCTAAATTAAGAAGGGTGTACAAGACCAAAATTGAACTTAAAGTTGGCATTTATAAAAACTTCAACAACTGATCCGCAAACAGTTCCTGACCATTTTTCACCTGAATTGACCATTCCTGACCTGATGATTCGTTGGCTTCGTCAGAGATAAATTTATAGGACGCCCACTCAATACCCGAATCACTGGCCACAGCGGCAATTGCAAAAAGCTCCATATCAACCACGTCAATACCATTTTCTAAAAGCCAAAGATCTTTTTGGGTTACAAAACTATCTCCAGTTCCACATACAAACCCATCTTTATCAGAAATATAATGGTTGGGCTTGCTTGAAAAAGGTACAGTGCCTCTGGGGGCTAAGGGTTCAGCCATAATGTCTCGTTGGATCACTTTTTGAATGGATATGAGGCCGGAGAGTTTTGAATTGATTTTGCCAACGGTTCCATAATTGACTATAAGTGTTGGACGATATTGATGTATTGCCTTGAATGTGGCAATAGATGCATTAACCTTACCGATTCCAGAATAGACAATGGGGATATTTGCCGGAAGCATTTCTGCGGCAAACTCATCTTCTAGAGCCACAATCACTACTACAGATTTTTTCATATTATGAATCTACTTGATTATTTGCCAACCGTACCTGATTTTCCTAAACCTGGCATTATGTTCAAAGACATATCGCCTTTATTGGCTGAGAAAAATGCTTTTTCTCATTCCATGAATGAGCTACACCGTTTGAGTCAATTTGCAGATTTTGATTATATTATGGGCATTGAATCTAGAGGATTCATATTTGCTTCTGCGCTTGCCCAATTATCAAATAAGGGGCTTATATTGGCACGTAAGCCCAACAAACTACCATCTAAAACTTACTCTGAGCATTATGGCTTGGAGTATGGCAAGGACTCTTTGGAAATCCAGCAAAACATCATTCCTCCGATGGCCAATATATTGCTGATTGATGATGTACTGGCGACAGGCGGCACGATCGCTGCGGCAGCCAGTCTGGTTAAAAAGGCTGGTGCACGTGTTGCAGGTGCATTGGTATTACTGGAAATTACAGAGCTGCTAGGCAGAAACAAACTGTCCGCATCCCATATACAAACCAAGTCTTTAATTGAAATCTAACAACTGGCGGGCGTTTTTTGAATCAAATGCGCGTGTACAGCCCCCGCTTTCAAGTGCTTAAACCCCTTTAAACCCAGGGTCAACAAGCGCTCGTCACTCCAAAGTTCTGGTGCTTCCAAATAAATAAACCCCTGCGGGGCTATGGCCCTTGCAGCGGCTTTGAGTGCGGGTTCAAACAGTTTGGCCTCAAACGGTGGATCTATAAACACCACGTCCATGGAGCTTGGCGAGCACTGCTGCAGCGCGTGCACGCCTTCGCCTTTGATGATCTGCACCGTTTGAGCGTTGAGTTGCGCTATTGACGCTTTAAGCTGAGTCACCAACTGTGCGTTTTGCTCTATCAAAAAAACCTGCTTGGCGCCGCGCGAAGCAGCCTCTAATCCCAAAGCACCCGTGCCTGCAAAGGCATCCACTCCCACCCAGCCGGTTAGGTCTTGCCCCAACCAATTGAACAAGGTTTCGCGCACGCGGTCCGGGGTGGGGCGCAGGCCGGGCATGTCGGCCACCTTAAGGCGGGTGCGCTTCCATTGCCCGCCAATGATGCGGACTTCTCCTGGCGGTTTAAGGTTTGCCACCCACCACCACCGTCACCATGCGTTCAGGCTGCAATACCCGTTGAAAAGCCTTGCGGATGTCTGCTCGCGTGACGCGTTGAACCTGCTGGGTCCAAGTGTCCAAGTAGTTCAAAGGTAAGTCGTTCCATGCCAAACTGGCCACGTTATCGAGCAGTTTGCGGTTGGTATCCAGCCTTAAAGCAAAGCCACCCACCAAGTTGGACTTGGCTGCTTGCAACTCGGCCTCAGTGGGGCCCTCTTTCACAAACTGTTGCAGCACATCTTGTGAGACCTTGATGGCCAGTTCGGCCTGATCGGGTCGGGTTTGCAAGCCAATGGTGAAGGCCCCTGCATGCAAGCCCGGAGAAAAGCTGCTGTAGACGCTATAGCTCAGGCCACGCTTTTCACGCACCTCTTGCGTGAGGCGCGACACAAAGCCACCCCCACCCAAAATATAGTTACCCACGATGAGCGCAAAGTAGTCAGGGTCTTGGCGAACAAACCCAGGCTGCCCCATCAACACGTGGGCCTGTGCCGAATCAAAGGCAATGCGCTGCACCACCGGCACCTTGAGGGGCTGAACCTGCACAATAGCCGGTAGCGGCGCACAGCCCTCTTGCGGCACACGCGCCAACAAAGCCTGCACCAGTTGTTCGGCCTGAGTGCGGTTAACAGCTCCCACCAACGTGACTTTGGCACGGCAGGCTCGGACCATTCGAGCATGCAAACTCTGCAGGTCTTCAGCGGAAATGCCCGCCAATGTGGCCTCGGTAGTATCTAAACCGTAGGGGTGATCCGCGAACACCGCCTTTTCAAAGACACGATTGGCTTGTTTACCCGGACGCGTGTTGGACTCGCGAATCAAAGCCGAAATACGCTCGCGTTCGCGCGCCCAAACCTGCGGGTTAAAGGCGGGCTCGCCCATCAGCCGCGCTGCCAAAGCCACCGCACGTTGGAGCAAATCAGGCTCTGTGAGGGTTCTGAGCGAGAAGCTCATGCGGTCACTGCCTGCGCCTGCACCAAAGGACGCACCCAAATCGGCCCAGGCCTCACCGAGTGCGTTTTCGTCCAAGGCGGGTTGCCCACCCTGGGCTCGCACACCCAGTTTGAGCTGGCTGGCCATGATGCTGGCCAAGCCCGCCTGCGTGGCAGGGTCGCGGCGGCCGCCCGCATCCAGATCCACCTGTATGTCCAGCATGGGCACTGCAGGGCTTTCCACCAAGTACACGCGAGCTCCATTGGGCATTACCCAATGTTGTATGGGTAAGGCCGCAAGGGCCTGGCCACCCACCAACCACATGCAGATAAAAGTGAAAATTTGAAGTGCTTTCATGTCAATGCCTCCCTGCGCTTGAAGACGGCTTACGAACCCGGCTGGGGTCCACCGGCTGGGGCACCAAATGCGCCACGGTGAGCTGGTCGTCACCAAAATACCGTTGCGCCACAGATCGCACCTGTTCAGGGGTTACCTCGCGCAAGCGCTTGATCAGCAAGGTACCTGAATCGACCGGCAAGCCTTCTGTCCAGTAAGCACCCATTTCCATGACTTGCGCCATCATGGAGTCGAGCTTGTAGACCTCGCTAGCCACCCACTGGGTTTTGACGCGGTTAAGCTCTGACTCAGCCACACCTTCTTGCGCCACTTTTTGCACCTGTTGACGTAAAGCAGTTTCCAGCTCGGAGCTGTTTTTGCCTTTGGCAGGAACACCGTCCAACATAAACAGTTGGGGACCTCGGCCGGTTAAACCGTTGGAAGCACCCGCCTGATCGGCCAGACGGTCGGCACCCTGAGTCAAAGCGCGATCCAGCCGAGCACCGCTGTAACCATCCAGCACCGCGGCCAATACAGTAAGCGCTAAGGCATCTTGATCTTGGGCTGTGGGCTGCAGCAAATTGGTTAGGGTTGGCACCTTAAATGCTAAGGCCACATAAGCTTGCTCTGCAGGGGCTTTAACTTCCAAACGGCGCAGCCCCGTTTGCACAGGTTCTTCTCGCGGCTTGCGGGCGGGCACACTCCGCGCGGGTATGGGGCCGTAATAGCGTTCGGCCAGTTGTTTGACGCGCTGTGGGTTCACGTCGCCCACTACCACTAAAGCCGCGTTGGCCGGGGTGTACCAGCGCTTGTAAAAGTCACGCGCGTCTTGTGGGGTCATGGCGTCAAGGTCGTTCATCCAACCCACAATAGGACGACGGTAGGGCGAGGCCACAAAGGTGGTGGCGTTTAAAGCTTCGTAAAGTAAGGCGCGGGGGTTGTCTTCGGTACGCAGCCTGCGTTCTTCTTTGACCACCTCTAACTCTTTTCGAAATTCTTCGTCCGACCAACGGTTGTTCGCAAACCGGTCAGCCTCGAGCTTCATCACATCTTCCAGGCGGTTGGACGGAATAATCTGAAAGTAACCTGTGTAATCTTGACCAGTGAATGCGTTTTCTCTCCCACCCAATGCAGCCACCCGTTTTGAAAATTCTCCCGGTTTCAAGGTAGGCGTGCCTTTAAACATCATGTGCTCCAGCACATGGGCCACGCCACTGGTGCCATCTACCTCATCCATGGCACCCACTCGGTGCCACACCATATGCACCGCCGTGGGCGCACGGTGGTCGGGCTTGATGATCACAGTGAGCCCATTGGCCAGTTTGAATTGCTGCACGCCACCCGAGCTTTGCGCTAGTGCCGTCTGGGCGCCTAAACCCACCAACAAGAAGGAACCCACCACCCAAGCACCTAGCCTTGGGCCAGAACGCATCCACGCCAACATATTCCGCATAACTTGAACCTACTTTTTAAATGTGAAAGGGGCATCTCTAGAATGAAGCCATTCTATGAATGTGTGCCATGTTCAGCTTTTTCAAGAAAAAATCTCCCGAAAACACCTCTAAGCTTGATGCCAATCAAGCTGCTTCTCAAGCTTTAAGCCTACCCACCACACGCCAGACTTGGGTAGAAAAACTCAACCAAGGGCTGCGCAAAACGGGGGCCAGCCTCAGCAGTGTGTTTACCGGTACAAAGTTAGACCCAAGCCTGTACGAAGCATTGGAAGACGCCTTGCTGATAGCCGACACCGGTGTGCAAGCCACCCAACAGTTGCTGGCCACCCTAAAACTTAGAGTCAAAGACCAACAGGTGAATGACCCCGCAGCAGTCAAGGCTTTGCTGATTGATGCGCTTACTGAACTGCTCTTGCCTTTGCAAAAGCCTCTCCAGATTGGGGCCCAACACCCCACGGTGATCATGGTGACGGGTGTCAACGGTGCGGGCAAAACCACCTCCATAGGCAAGCTGACCCACCATTTGTCAGACCAGGGCGCTACCGTGCTGCTGGCGGCGGCCGACACCTTCAGAGCAGCGGCACGCGAGCAATTGGGCGTGTGGGCAGACCGCAACCGCGTGGACATCATCAGCCAAGAGGGGGGCGACCCAGCTGCGGTGTGTTTTGATGCGGTAAGTGCAGGTAAAGCCCGTGGTCGCGATGTGGTGCTGGTGGACACGGCTGGACGGCTACCCACGCAGTTGCATCTGATGGAGGAGCTGAAAAAAATCAAACGCGTAGTGCAAAAAGCCGACCCCACCGCGCCGCACGAGGTATTGCTGGTGATTGACGGCAACACCGGACAAAACGCGTTGGCTCAGGTGCGGGCATTTGACGATGCCTTAAAACTCACAGGACTTATCGTCACCAAACTTGATGGCACTGCCAAAGGGGGCGTGCTGGCCGCTATTGCTAGGGAGCGCCCCGTACCGGTGTACTTTATCGGGGTGGGGGAGCAGCTGGACGAACTGGAAACCTTTAATGCCCGAGAATTTGCACAAGCCTTGCTTTTTTAACTCATCTACTAAAGAGGAATCACCATGAAACGTCGTCAGATTTTACAAATGGCTCCCGCCCTATCTTCCTGGATGGTGGGTTCCGCTTGGGTTTCGAGCGCCTTTAATGCTCAAGCTCAAACTGCAAACACCAGCTACCCCACCAAACCGCTGCGCTATATCGTGCCGGTGTCAGCAGGCGGCGGCAGCGATATGGTGGGCCGCACGGTGTGCGAGCGCTGGGCTAAAGCTTTGAACCAAAGTATTGTGATAGAAAATCAAGGCGGCGGCGGCGGCGTGATTGCCTGCCAAGCCACCGCCCGGGCTGCACCTGACGGCTACACCCTGATGCAGGGCTATGTGGCCACGCACGGCACCAGCCCGGCCACCCGGAAGTTGCCTTACGACGCTGTTAAAGACTTCACCCCTGTGGGCATGATTGGCGGCACGCCCAATGTGCTGGTGGTCAATGCAACATTACCTGTGCAAACGCTTAAAGAATTTGTGGCCTATTTGCGCAGCAACCCTGGCCGCTTGAGCTACGGTTCTGCTGGAGCGGGTTCGCTTACCCACCTGACCATGGAGCTCTTTAAGCAACAGGTGGACACCTTTATGGTGCACATTCCGTACCGCGGCATTGCCCCCGCTTTTACCGACCTGATGGGGGGGCAAACTCAAGCTATGTTTCCGGGCTTGGCCGCAGCATTGCCGCACATTCGTTCAGGCCGGGTCAGACCCTTGGCGGTCACCGGCTTAAAGCGACACCCTCAACTCAAAGACACGCCTACGCTGGAAGAAAGTGGCTTTAAAGGCTTTGATGCCATGCAGTGGTATGGCGTGGTGGGACCTGCCGGCATGCCAGCCCCCATCGTCAAGCAACTCAATGACACGCTGAACTCGGTGCTTACGGCGCCGGATCTGCGCGAAAAGCTCTCGGTTGAGGCGGTAGAGCCCATGACCATGAACCCCGAACAATTTGGTCAGTACATTCGTGCCGACATTGCTCGTTGGACACAGCTGGCCAAGGCTCGCAACATTCAGCTCGACAGCTGAAAACAGATTCCAACTTACGTCTCAACTTTTTTAACTTCAACTAAAAAGGACCTTCATGGCACGCAATACTCAAGTCAGCGCAGACCACAACGCCCCCCCAATTACCCAAACGCTGGCTCGTTTTGTAGCAACTCACCCTTCTCGCGGCTGGAGCGATGCGGTAGAGCACGAGGCGCACCGCACCTTCATGAATTGGCTGGGTTGCGCCGTAGGTGCCGCCCAACACGAGTCAGCTGAGGCTGCCATAGGGGCTGTACATTTACTGCAACCTTCTGCCCAAGCCAGCGTGCTAGGGCGCTCCGAAATGGTGGACATGGCCAGCGCTGCGCTGATCAATGGCATCACTTCGCACACTTTTGACTTTGACGACACCCACCTTAAAACCATCATCCACCCTGCAGGCCCCGTAGCCTCTGCCGTATTGGCTTTGGCAGAACACAAGGCCTTGAGCGGCCGTGCAGTGCTAGACGCCTTGGTACTGGGCATAGATGTGTCGTGCCGCGTGGGCAACCTGATGTACCCCGACCATTACGACCGCGGCTGGCACATTACCGGCTCCACCGGCACGTTGGGCGCCGCAGCCGGTTGTGCCAGGTTGCTGGGCTTAAATGAGCAGCAAACCGCCATGGCTTTAGGCATTGCCGCTTCTCAACCCGTAGGTATGCGCGAGCAGTTTGGCACCATGACCAAACCTTTCCACCCTGGCGGTGCGGCCCGTGCGGGCTTGATGTCGGCACTTTTGGCCAGCCAAGGCTTTACCGCCAGCTCCAAAGCGCTGGAAGCGCCGCGCGGCATGATTCAAACCATTTCCACCAAATACGCGTGGAATGAAGTGACTGATGAACTCGGGCAGCGCTTTGAAATTTCGTTCAACACCTACAAGCCCTTTGCCTGCGGCATTGTGATTCACCCCAGTATCGACGCGTGCTCGCAGTTGCGCGCTCAGGGCGTAAACGCTGATCAGGTGGAACGCATTGAACTTAAAGTGCATTCGCTGGTGCTGGAACTGACTGGAAAAAAAGAACCGGCTGACGGCTTACAAGGCAAGTTCAGCGTGTACCACGGCTGCGCTTGCGGACTGATTTTTGGCAAAGCAGGAGAGCCTCAGTACGACGACGCCATCGTCAACCGCGATGACATGGTGGCTTTGCGCCGCAAAGTGGTGGCCACCGTGGACGACTCCATTGACGAAGCCAGCGCCGACGTGACCGCCGTGCTCAAAGACGGCCGGAAAGTGCATGTGTTTGTCAAAAACGCCATTGGCTCACTGGAAAACCCCATGACAGACGCCATGCTGGAGGGCAAGTTTCATGACCTGTCTCACCCGGTATTGGGCAGCGCCAAAACCCAGTCTCTGATTGCCGCAGCTTGGGATTTGGCTCAGCTTAAAGATGTGCGTGCTCTGACTGCTTTGGCTAAGCCTGAGAAGTAACCGTCATCCAATGCGATGAAGTGGCGCTAGAAGGGCGCTTTGTGTTGTCTTTGAACTGAGCCATAAAAAAGCCCACTTGCGCTCAGTTGCAAGTGGGCTGGGACGAGATTAAACCTTCTCGTCGCGAATGCCGTTGCGCAAAATACCTACGGCGTCAATTTCAATCTCCACCACGTCTCCATGCTTCATAAAGAGCTGAGGCGTGCGTTTGTTGCCTACGCCGCCTGGAGTGCCCGTCACGATCACGTCGCCAGGGTTCAGGTCGGTGAAGGTAGAGATGTACGCAATTTGGCGCGGGATGCTGACAATCATCATCTCTGTAGTGGCGCGCTGCAGCTCCACACCGATTAAGCGGGTGGTCAGGGTCAACACTTGGTTGGGCTTGATGTCGTCTGAGGTGACCAACCAAGGGCCAAAGCCACCAGTTTGGTTGAAGTTTTTACCAGCGGTCCACTGGGTGGTGTGGTTTTGGTAGTCGCGGATGCTGCCGTCGTTGTAGCAGCTGTAGCCTGCTATGTGGTTCCAAGAATCGGCTTCGCTGATGCGGCGGCCACCCTTGCCAATGACCACGGCAATTTCACCTTCGTAGTCCAAACGGACCGACTCTGGAGGACGAATGATGTCTTGACCGTGAGCCACTTGTGACTCCGGAAAACGCACAAACAGGGCGGGGCTTTCAGTAAAGTCGCGGCCAGTTTCACGCACGTGCTCGGTGTAGTTCAAGCCCACGCAAATGATCTTGCCTGGGTTAGGAATGACCGGCAGCAGGGTCAGCTGAGAAAACTTAAGGCTGGGCTTGACAGTTTGGGCAGCTTGTGCTGCTGCGCCTTGCAAATTTTTGGCAATCAGGGTTTTAAGGTCTGGGGCTTGAGCGCCCATGATAGGCATAAGGTCGATCACGTCGTCGCCATTGACAATGCCGTAGCTGGCCTGGCCAGCGTTTAAAAAACTGATGAGTTTCACTGTGTTGTCCTTGTGTAGTTAATAAAGCCGCCTCATGTCGGGCGACCGGGGCCGATTGTCTCTCAAGAAAGAGCGTTTTAAGAAAGTCCCATCAAGGTCTTCATACCGGCTACCCACTGAGCACGGGGCTGAAACTTGGGCCGGCTTCTGGCCAGAGCCTCTGCCTGAGCCATTACTGCCTCGTCGGTGTCATTAAGGTTAAGGGGCTGGCGCAAGGGTTGTTCGCAGTACCAAGGTGTGTCCATATAAATTTCAAGACGGTTGCCCTCAGGGTCACGCAGGTACACCGATATAGCGTTGCCGTGTGTGGCGGGCTGAATGTCTGTGGCGCCACCATCCTCTATAGCCTGGGCCAGAACTTGACGCAGCATAGCTAAGCTCTTCACCTTGAATGAAATTTGGTTCACTACGCTGTAGGTTTGGTCTTCTGGCCGCCCGCTTACCAACACCAATTGGTGATGCTCTTCGGGGTTGCGGCTTAAAAACACCAAGTACACAGCGCCCATTTGGCCCCGGTCGGTGATCGTAAAACCCACCACTTTGGAATAAAAGCTGGCCATGCGCTCCACATCTCGCACAAAAATACCCATGTGGCTGAAGCTGATGTCTGAGATTTGAGGGGTTGGGGTCATGTTTGGGATTGTTTATGAGCGGTTAGGGGCTTAAGCCTTAGGCTTTAGGGATGCGCTTTACCAGCACAAATGAGAATAGCTTTCATTCTATGGCCATCCAAACGTTGCCTGAATAGGGCAAAAACCTTGCGTTACATCAACAAAGCCCGAATATGAAGGCTAAACCCTCTTGATTTTTTGGCACTCACATCAAGAGAGTGCTAATATTCTCCTCAAGTCAACAACCTCAGGAGTTTGATCTTTATGAACAGTTCAGTTGGTGTTTCTGCATCTGCTTTAGCCGTTGCCAATCCGTGGGCTTTGGTGCCTGCTCTGGGCAATTTGGATGCTTACATCAGTGCTGTCAACCGCATGCCCATGCTCACCCTTGAGGAAGAGCAGGAGTTTGCGCGCAAATTTAGAGATGCCAGTGACGTTGAGGCTGCCGGGAAGTTAGTGCTCTCTCACTTAAGGTTGGTGGTGTCCGTATCCCGTCAGTATTTGGGTTACGGACTGCCCCATGCAGACCTGATTCAAGAAGGCAACGTGGGCTTGATGAAAGCCGTCAAACGCTTTGACCCCGACCAAGGCGTGCGATTGGTGAGCTATGCCATGCACTGGATCAAGGCAGAAATTCATGAATACATTCTGAAAAACTGGCGCATGGTCAAGGTGGCCACTACCAAGGCGCAGCGCAAGTTGTTTTTTAATTTGCGCTCCATGAAGCAAGGTTACAAGGCGGACGCCGCCGCCATTGACGCCGATACTCACCGAGACACCTTGAACGATCAAGAAATTGACGCCATGGCCAAAACGCTGAATGTCAAGCGCGAGGAAGTCATTGAGATGGAAACGCGTATGTCTGGCGGCGATATAGCCTTAGACCCCACACCCAATGACGATGGCGAAGAAACTTTTGGCCCTATTGCGTTTTTGGCAGACGCAAGCCAAGAGCCCACGGCCATGATTGAAGCGCACCACCGCGACATGTTGGCCAGCGACGGCATTGCCGCAGCTCTAGAAGTATTGGATCCCCGCAGCCGACGTATTGTGGAAGAGCGTTGGCTTAAGGTGAACGATGACAACAGCGGTGGTATGACCCTGCACGACTTGGCCGACGAATTTGGCGTGAGCGCCGAACGTATTCGCCAAATTGAAGTGGCGGCCATGAAGAAAATGAGGGCCGCTCTGACCGAATTTGCTTAAGTACTCACCTAAGCAAAACCAAAATATCTTGAGCCAATGCGGATGCGCCGCTGCCATACCGGGCATACAATCGCACGCGGCCTTGAGGGTCGTACACATAACTTCCGGCTGAGTGGTCTACGGTGTAAAAACCTGGTTGTGTGCCAGGCACCTTTTTGGCATACACCTTGTAGTCTCTGGTTAACGCGGCCAGCTGCTCAGGCTCCGGGCGCAGCGCCACAAAGCTGGCATCAAAGTTGGCCATATAGGCTTTAAGCACTTCTTGGGTGTCGCGCTCAGGGTCGACCGATACAAAAATACCCTGCAGCAAATGGGCTTGGGCCCCTAAGGCTTTTTTGACTTCTACCAACTCGGCCATAGACGTGGGGCATACGTCGGGGCATTGGGTGTATCCAAAAAACACCACCACCACTTTGCCCTTGAAGTCCGCCAAGGTTCTCACTTGGCCGTTTTGGTCTTTAAGTTCAAAGCCCTTGGCGTAGTCTGCGCCGGTCACGTCGATAGCTGCAAACTTAGGTTTTTCAGTGCAGCCCCAAAGCCCCAACCCCACACAGAGGAGCCACACGTAGCCCCAATACAACCTGCTCTTGTGGTGCATGACCGCCTCTTTTAAATCAAATAATGATCCACCAAAAGCGCCGCAAATAAGGCACTTAAGTGAATCAAAGAAAAACGAAATGTTTTACGAGCCATGTCGTCTGAATAATGCTTCCAAAGCTTCCACGCATACACAAAGAACCAAGCGCTCAACACCAAGGCTGACACCAAATACAACCAACCGCTCATGCGGTAAATAAAGGGTAGCAAACAGGCAGCAAATAAAACTAAGGTGTAGAGCAAAATTTGCAAACGCGTGAATTCATTGCCATGAGTCACCGGCAACATGGGCAAACCAGATTTTTTGTAGTCTTCCACACGGTAGAGCGCCAAGGCCCAAAAGTGCGGGGGCGTCCACAAAAAAATAATCAGGAACAAAATTAGAGACTCAGGGCTTACCTCGCCCGTCATGGCGGCCCAGCCCAATACGGGTGGCATGGCACCTGAAGCCCCCCCAATGACAATGTTTTGCGGCGTGAGCGGCTTGAGAATCACGGTGTACACCACCGCATACCCCACAAAAGTGGCAAAAGTGAGCCACATGGTCAGCGGATTCACAGTGACATACAACAACAGTGAACCCGCCAGGCACAGCACCGCAGAAAACAAGAGCGTCTGGGTGTTGGCCAGCTCACCTTTGGCGGTCGGCCGCCAAGCGGTGCGGCGCATTTTGGCGTCTATGCCCTGCTCCACGATGCAGTTAAACGCCGCAGCTGCTCCGGCTACAAGCCAAATACCCGCGCAGGCCAAACCTATCAAACGCAGTTCAGGCCAACCTGGTATACCCGGCACGGCCAAGACCATGCCAATCAGGGCACAAAACACAATGAGCTGAACCACACGCGGCTTGGTCAGCGCATAGTACTGCCGCCACACGGATGGCAATGAAGTCGGATCAGCCGAGGAAGCTTGGGAAACACTCATGATTTAGAGTATGCGCTTTGAAGTTTGCAGGGTCATGGCGGCCACCAACACCACCACAAGCGCGGCAGCGCCGCCTGTATGCAAAACCGCGCTAATTAAAGGCCAGCCCAAAACCACATTGCTCAGGCCTGTTAAAAACTGCAAACCCATCAAACCTATGAGCACTTGAGCCCAAAGCCTCTGCTGCGGTTGCCGCCACCATATGTAGGCCAACACTGCCAGCACGCCAAACACTCCCAAAGCGACCCAGCGGTGCACCATGTGAATTGCCGTGAGGGCCGCAAAGCTGACGTGCTCTCCCGCACCCGTCATGCCCAGTTCGCGCCACACTTCGAAGCCCTGTACAAAATTCATTTCCGGCCACCAACTGTTTTGACACATGGGAAATTCTGTGCACGCCAACACGGCATAGTTGGTACTGACCCAACCGCCCAAGGTGATTTGAATCACGAGCAGCATCAGCGCCCAAACGGCAAGCCCTGGTGCCACGAAATGTGGTGTCATGGTGCTTGCGGGTGAAGTTGAGCCTTGAACTTGGGTTGACTCGTGTCCAGTTTGCACATGCAAGCTCACAGCCTGCCGCGTGAGCAACCCCAATAAGGCCAAGCCCCCAAGCAAGTGAAGGGTCACGATAGCGGGAAACAGCTTCATGGTGACAGTGAGCGCGCCAAAGGCTCCTTGAACACATACCCATACCAAAGTTAAGCTGGCCCACCATGGTCTGTAAATGCGATGTTTGGAGTAAACGCGCCAGCTCTCTATGGCCATGACCAGAATCAACACCCCCACCGCTGTGGCCAAGTAGCGGTGGATCATTTCAATCCAAGCTTTGACTGGTGTTACAGGTCCGCTGGGCAGCTGGGCTTGCGCTGCGGCAATCTCTTGATGCGCTGCTAAGGGCGTGGCTTGGTTGTAGCAGCCGGGCCAATCGGGGCAGCCTAGGCCGGAATCGGTGAGGCGGGTAAAGGCGCCAAACAACACCAAGTCAAAGGTGATGAATAGAGTTAGCAGCGTCAAGGCCTTCAAGCGATGCGTTTGCTGATTGCTGTGTCGCAACCACACCCACGCCAAAGGGCCTGCGGCCAAAGCCAAGCCCAACAGCATCATTTTGAGAGCTGCCATCATCTTCCGGGCTTATCCCATGAAGCAGAAGCGCGCATCAAACGTTCTAAGTCACGTTTAGCTTGCGCAGCGGCGCGTATATCCAAGCGCGGCGGATAACGCAGCATCCAGTTGCCCATGGGATCCACCACATACAAATGCGATTCCAAGGGCTGCCCCGCCTCGGGCTCCAACCAATTGGCCAATGCTTGCGCATCTGCCCGCAAAACGGTAGCCCCTTGAAGTCCGGGCCCCAGCTCTGCAGGAATGGGTTGGTCATCCGTGACCAGCCACACGCGGTCTAGACGGTCTTTGTCTTTACCTAAGCTTTCTCGCAATTGGCGTTGCAGATAAAGCTGGTCTTGGCAAACAGACGAAGGCGCGCAGGCCCCACCGCCCAGTGCCACCAACAACCACTGACCTTTTAGGGTCTGCAGATCAATGGCTTGCCCTTGGGCATTACGGGCTTGCAGACTTGGCAAAGGCTTTTGGGGATTGATCAAAGTACCAAAGTTGCGCCGACCTTCTGGACGCACCACGTAATACGTAAAGTACGAGGCCACCACGGGTGCTGCGCATACCGCCAGCACCAACAGCATTTTCAGGCGTCCACTCCAAAAGGGCTTGGGGGTGTTTGGGGCATTAGAGGCATCGGAGGCCAACATATCTTGCGGCTGGGGCAAGGCATGAACAGTCATATCCAAGGGCTGAGCGCTCAGCGGTGTGGACTTATGGGGTTGATCATTCATGATGTAGGCGTGGTTTAAAAAACTGGAACCATAAAAATAAGCCCACCATCAGCAAGGAGAGCGCGAACCACTGAAAGGCATAGCCGTAGTGCTTGTCGACCCCTTTGTTGATAACAGGCCAGTTTCTCAGCAAGCCATCTTCTTGCACCATATGTTCAAGGTTTGTTGCACTAGTGTCAGCTGTTTGTTGAACCGAAACTTGAGTCATCAGGCGGTTGGGGTTCGCAAAAAGCGTAGATTGAGGTTGAAGCTTGAGCTGGGACTGCAGTTCTTCGCTAAAAGATGCCAAGTCAATATTTTGCCGTATGGAACCAGACT
>CAMAWQ010000042.1 GCA_945862005.1 Hylemonella gracilis
AGCCATCAAAATCAACCCCTCAGACTTGCGAATTGATACTTTTCGCGCCAGTGGCGCCGGTGGCCAGCACATCAACAAAACCGACTCCGCTGTGCGTATCACCCACATACCCACGGGCATCGTGGCCGAATGCCAAGATGGACGAAGCCAGCACAGCAACAAAGCACAAGCCTTGAGGGTGTTGACAGCGCGCATCCAGGAAAAAGAACGCTCGGAACAAGCCGCCAAAGATGCCGCCGAGCGCAAGAGCCTGATTGGCAGCGGCGACCGCAGTGACCGTATCCGCACCTACAACTTTCCGCAAGGGCGCCTAACAGATCACCGCATCAACCTCACGCTTTACAAATTGTTGGCCATCATGGAAGGCGACTTGGGTGATGTGGTGGAAGCTTTGCAAGCTTATGAAGCTCAGCAGCAATTGGCTGCCCTTGAGCACAGCCAGCTGTAGTCCAGCGCTATGACCCTGTGCGTCCAACAAGCGTTGTCGCAGGCGCAAGCCCAAGGCTTGACGCGCTTAGACGCGGAAATGCTGTTATTGCATGCCCTATCGCAGTCGTCCCAAGCACGGGCATGGCTGCTAACCCATGAATTTCAGGTGTTGGACCAAACGCAAATAGAACAATTTCAAACCTTCACACAACGCCGATTGAACCTGGAACCTGTGGCCTATATCTTGGGCTACAAAGAGTTTTTTGGCCTGACACTTTATATAAATAACCAAGTGTTGGACCCAAGGCCTGACACTGAAACCTTGGTGATCTGGGCGCTAGACACTTTAGATACAGCGCTAAGCTCCAAGTCAAACACACCACGCGCAGTCATGGACTTGGGCACTGGCAGCGGCGCCGTGGCTTTGGCTATTCAGCATGCGCGGCCGGATGTCCATGTTCAAGCTTTGGACTGCAGTGCCGCCGCGCTTGAACTGGCTCAGCTCAATGCACAACAGCTGAACCTAAACGTCAAGTTTCGCCAAGGCTCCTGGCTAGATGGCGTCCATGAAACCTTTGACTTGATCGTATCCAACCCACCCTATATTCCCTTAGGTGATGCGCACCTGACCTCCCTGCGGCACGAACCCGCTTTGGCTTTGGTTTCAGGTAAGGATGGACTACACGCCATCAAACAAATCGTGTCCTCTGCCGCCGCATGCCTGAAACCAGGCGGGTGGTTGTTGCTGGAACACGGGTTTGACCAAGCTCCAACCACACGCCATTTGTTGGCAGAGGCTGGGTTTGAATATGTGCAATCCCGAAAAGATTTGGCGGGTATTGAGCGGTGCAGCGGCGGCCAAAAAGCTCAGCCCAAATTAGTCCAATGAGGCCACATCTCATATACTTAGGTACATAAGCAAAATTTAAACAAAGTATGGAGTCGACATGATCAGCGAGTCAGAAAACAAACTGTTGTGCCAGGTAGAACACCAAGCTCCCATGGGCCAAATGATGCGGCGCCACTGGGTGCCCGTTTGTTTGATCGAAGAAGTTGCCGAGGCCGATGGCACCCCAGTGCGGGCACGCCTATTTGGGGAGGATTTGGTGGTGTTTCGCGACACCGAAGGTCAAGTGGGCGTGATGAACGAGCGCTGCCCCCACCGAGGTGCATCGCTGGCTTTGGGCCGAAATGAAGAAGGCGGCCTTCGTTGCCTGTACCACGGATGGAAGCTCAATATTTCGGGGCAAGTCACCGAAATGCCCTCTGAGCCTGAAGCCAGCGGCTTGGCACAAAAAGTTCAACACACGGCCTATCCCGTCAAAGAATGGGGCGGCATGGTTTGGTCGTACATGGGGCCTGCCGATTCACAGCCAGAATTCACGCCCCCGCCTTGGGCGCCCAACACAGAGGTGCGCGTCACCATTGCCAAAGCCATTCTTCCGGTGAACTGGGCCCAAATATTAGAGGGCGCCATAGACTCAGCTCACAGTTCTAGCCTGCACAGTTCCGACATGGTGCCCGCTCGGGTGAACAGCGCAGAGGCCAACACCGACACTTGGCTGCGCCCCTCCACAGACAAAGCACCCCGCTTGCAAGTGCAACTTGGCGACTATGGGTTTAGGTATGCGGCGATTCGCAGGCCTATTTTTAATGCCCAAACTCACGACTACGTGCGCACCACCGTGTTCGTAGCCCCTTGGACCGTGCTGATACCGCCCAACAACCTGTACAACATTGCCAACGTGAATGTGCCAGTAGACGACCAAAACACGGCCTTTTATTTCATTGCCTGGGGACACCCCGCGCAAACCCCAGAAAACGAGACATGGCGAAAGTTTCTAAGGCAGCAAATTGGCGTGGACTTAGACGCCAATTACCGGCCGCTGCGCAATATCGACAACCGTTTCTGGCAGGACCGCCAAGCCATGAAAGCTGGCAACTTCACGGGCATCAAGGGTTTTCCCAATCAAGACATTGCTATGTGGATCACTATGGGTGCGATGGCCGACCGCACCCAAGAACGTTTGGGTGCCAGCGACTTGGCCGTGGTGGAGTTTCGCAAACAAATGCTCAGCGCCTTGCATGCTTTTGAGCAGGGGCAACCAGCTATTGGCACCGGCGACTTATCGATCCCTAAAGAGGTCTGCTCATTTCAAAGCATCATTCCTAAAACGACGGACTGGCGTCAGTTTTCAACCCAACCTATTACCGTGTCATGAGCCAACTTCAAATCTCTATCGCCATGGGCGACTACGACCGCAACCGCGCTTTATTTGACGGGCGGGTTCAAATTGATGGCTGTGATCCGGTCTACATGCTGCTCAGCCCCGAAGAGATGTTTTTCAGAGCCATGCGCAGCCGTGACTTTGACATCACCGAGCTGTCTTTTTCGAGTTATTTGGTCAAGCACGCTCAGGGCGACTGCCCCTACATTGCAGTGCCGGTGTTTTTATCGAGGGCGTTTAGGCACACCTCTATATATGTGCGTAAAGACCGCATTCGTCAACCACAAGACCTCAAGGGCAAGCGGGTAGGTATTCCGGAATACCAACTCACCGCCATTGTGTGGGCGCGCTCTATTTTGCAAGATGACTACGGCATTCGCCCCGAGGACGTCACTTGGGTTAGAGGCGGCATTGACACACCGGGCCGCCCTGAAAAAATCAAACTGAATCTGCCCGCAGGCGTCCATGTAGAGGCGGCGCCCGAGGGCACCACGATTTCTCAGTTGCTGGATGCTGGCGAGATTGATGGCTTTATTGCCCCACGCCCTCCCAGTGGGGCTGCGCTACAAAACCCCCATGTAGGCTGGTTGTTTGACGACCCAACCGCCGTGGCGAAAGACTACTACCGACGCACAGGTATTTTCCCCATCATGCATGTGGTGGGCATACGCAAAGAAATTGCCGCGGCGCACCCCTGGTTGCCCGGCGCTGTATTCAAGGCCTTCAATGCGTCTAAAGCCGCGGCATTAGAGCTGTTAGCAGACACCTCGGCAACCAAAGTCACTTTGCCGTTTGTAGAAGAACAGCTCAAAGCCGCTAAAGATTTGCTGGGCGAAGACTTTTGGTCTTACGGCGTACAAGCCAACCGAAACACTTTGCAAGCTTTTTTAAAGCATCACTATGCACAAGGCTTGTCATCGCGTTTAGTAGATGTGGACGAATTGTTTCACCCCTCTACCTACGAGACTTACAGCATTTAATTCTGTGCCGCATCGGCGGCAAGGTTCTCGATCATGTGAAGCAGTGCTTCGCGAACTTGGTTCACGGCGGCGTCACTCATCCCCCTCACGCTGACCTGATTGACTTCTTCAGCCAAAGGAACCAACTTGCGCTGAAGCGCTTTGCCTGAGCGTGTTAAAAAAACATGCACGTTTTTACGGTTGCCCTCGAGCTGGCGGCGCTCAATCAGCCCCATACTCTCCATGGTCTTGACTGCGGCAAAGGTGGTGGGCTCCATCACTCCGGCTAAAGCGCTGAGCTCTCGCTGAGTCAAACCATCTTGAATCCACAAAATTCGCAAAAACGTCCAGTGCCCAAACGACACGCCGTGGGCCTGAAGCCGCTCAGACAGGGCGCGCATTTGCGCTCGGCCCACATCACGAATCAAATGAGCCAGTCGGTCATTGGGCACTGCCTCGCGCCAATGACGCAACAAGTGCTCAGTGTCTATAGGTATTGATCTGGTCGGTATTGCGCAGGTTGATGTTTTTTTAGCGGGCTTCATGCAGCAGGGGCGCCTCCATTTGGTGGTGCAACACGATGTCTGCGCGGTCTCCCCGCGCATTGCGCTGACCCGATTCCAAAATAGCCAAACAGACCTCTAAGGTGGCACGAGACCACGCCCCGCCATGGACAGGCGCAGCACTCTGGCGGGCCACAGCCCACAACTCATCGATCACCTCTTGCCTTGGAATGGATGGAGGGCCAGCGTGCTCTAGCCACACGCCTTGTGCATCGTGCACCTCCACACCCATTGGCGTTAGGCGGAAATCGGCGCGGTCACAACTCACAATGACCGGACCAAAATGTTGATTGGCTTGCGGGGGCAGCGGCGGTTCGGGCACGTAATGGGCGCCACCAAAATTGCGCTCGGCTTTAAGCAGGGCTTCTTGCTGCTCGTCCTCAGCGGCTGCCAGCCTTTGGCGAGTGGCTTGGTGGGCCCCATCAGGTTTGGGCTTGGCCAACTCACCCACCTGCCCCATCAATACATCTGAATCGTAAAAACCGTAGCCGTTATAGGTGACGTTGGCCACTACACCCGACTCAAAATTCAAAAGCGCGGTGTAAGCCCCCTCGGTGGGACGAGTGGGATCCCATTTGCCGGTGCGTGCAAACACAGACGCGACTTTGCCGCCGCCCAACAGCCGCACCACATCGATTTGATGCGCCGCCTGGCTGAACACCACGCCACCACCCCGAGAGGTGTCCAACTCCTCGGGCCGACGGGGGCGGAACAAAAAGTCGGTGAAGTTCATGGCGTGAATCATGCGAACCGCGCCATAGGTTCGACGCTCGATGATGCGCTTAGCCTGCAAAACAGGTGCATTAAAGCTGTGGCTGTGCCCCACTATCAAATATGTACCGGCCGCTTGTGCAGCCTCCATCATGCGGGTGCAATCGCTCAAGCTCAACGCCATGGGTTTTTCAACCAACGCATGCTTGCCGTAACGCGCTGCAAGCTCCACATGTTCGGCATGCATTTGGTGGGGGCTGGCAATGTAGACCCATTCCACATTGGGATCGGCACACACACCTTGAGCCGACTCATGTGCCACACCTGAAAATTCTTGTACAAAGAGTTGCCGGGCAGAAGCTCTGGGGTCAAAAGCCGCCACCAAGCGAACTCTGGGGTCCTGAGCAAAAGTAGGCAGCATCAGGGTAAAGGCCCGGCCCAAACCTAAAACACCCAAAGCAATAGGCGCTTGGACCAATTGGGATGCGGTCTGAGCAAGGGGAGTCATGCTGCTTAGCAATCTAAAACCAACACATCAGACTGGGCGCGCGACACACACACCATGAGATGCGTAGATTTTTCGTCATCGCGCAACACCATGTCTCGGTGGTCGGCTACACCCTCTAGCAAGCTCACCTTGCAAGAGCCACAGGTGCCGCTTTCACAAGAACTGGAAATGGAAATGTGATGCCGACGCAAAGTCTCCAAAATAGATTGGTCTGCCGGCACCTCCAGCGTTTTTCCACTGCGATGCAGCACCACTTGAAAAGAACGATCGTCTGCTTTAGGACGACGATCCGCCCCAAAGCTTTCGAAGTGAACCGCGCTGGCAGGCCAATGGCCCGACATGTCGCGCACGGCATCCATCAAAGGCTGCGGTCCACAGCAATACATATGTGCCCCGGTGAATTTTTCAAACACGGGCCATAAATCCAGAGATCGCGTGGCGTCTCCAAGGTCATGGTGAATATGCACTTTCCCCTGGTACTGAGGGGCTTGAAATTCATTTAAAAAAGCCGTGCTCTCAGCGTCTCGGGTCAGATAAATCAATTTGAATTTGCGCAACCCCTCAGATAACAATTCGGTCATCATGGAGCGAATCGGTGTGATGCCAATACCGCCCGCAATAAATACAAATTGGCTTACCTTGGGGCTCAACTCAAACTTGTTTTGTGGAAGTCCTATATTCAGCTGCTGGCCAACCTGAACCTCATCCACCAGCCTTTTAGAACCACCTCGGCCGTTGGCCTCGCGCTTGACTGCAATTTGATAGTGAGAAAGGTCTTGAGGGTTTCCGCACAAGGAATAGGCGCGCATACTCCTTCCGGGCACCTGAACAGGTATGTGAGCGCCTGCGCTGAACGGCGGCAAGTCTTGCCCTTCGGGATTTTGGAGCTCAAAGCACATGATGTCCCGAGCCACCCAATGCTTTTGAGTTACTACCAAGGCTTGAAGAGGAGAAGATTCAGACATAGACAGAGTGACGGATCACCATCAAAACTACAAAACGTAAGTTTAGCCTTCTAACCATATAAACTTGTCCATCTGAGTCAACCAAGTTGGCTTAGCTTATTTGCAAAGGCCTGACACCAATTGATTCCAGATTTAGATTTGTCGCAATGGCTGCTCGTGGCATTTGGGGCGGTGGTTTTTTTATTGGGAGCTTTTGTTAAAGGCACCTTGGGTGTGGGCATGCCGATGGTGGTGGCGCCCTTGTTGTCTTTGGTCATTCCTGCACCCACCACTATTGCGCTGCTGGGTATGCCTGTACTGGTGTCCAACAGCATGCAATCCATCGAGGGTGGCTTGCTGCGCTACAGCCTCAAACGCTTTGGCTGGCTGATCTTGGCGCAAACGGTGGCGACCATCTTGACGGTGAAAATGACCCTGAACCTGTCGCCTGGAATGCTCAACTCTTTACTGGCCATTTCTGTATTGGCTGCTACGGTATTGATGGCCTTTACGCTCAACTTGCGCATTGCACCCCAGCACGAAAAATGGTCAGGTATTTTGGTGGGCGCGGCTTCGGGCTTGATGAGTGGAGTTTCATCACTGACAGGCCCGCTCATCATTGCGTATTTGATGGCGCTCAAGTTGAGCCGCGACATGTTTGTGGGCAGCATCAGCATCATTTACTTGTGTGCAGCGTTTCCACTTTACCTGTCGCTGTGGTGGTTTGACCGCTTTGGATGGAATGAGTTTGTGCTTTCGTCCTTAGCTCTTATTCCTATGGTGCTGGGCTTGAAGTTGGGTAGGCTCTTGCGTCACCGTCTGAGTGAAACTCTGTTTCGCCGAATTTTGCTGGGCTTTTTGACCATCATTTCCCTGATTTTGTTGTTTAAGTAACCGATGAGCCAAGAAACATCTCACACTGCTCAAGCGCCTAAGGCTTCGGCGAATATCGCAACAACCACTCTGGAATGGAGTGATGCGTTTTTATTAGGTTACGGCCCTATGGACCGCACACATCAAGAGTTTGTAGAGTGCGTTCAAGCGCTGCATTCCGCCACAGAGGCTGAAATTCTGGAGCGCCTGCAAGCCTTTGCTGCGCATGCAGAGCAGCATTTTGGCGAGGAAGACCAGTGGATGCGCGATACTGAATTTCCGGCGCGCGAATGCCACATAGATGAACACGCCGCAGTATTGGCCAGCGTACGTGAAGTCATGGCCGAAGTTGAACAAGGCCGCACGGCCAATGTCCAGCGCTTGGCTGCGGAGTTGGTACGGTGGTTTCCCGGTCATGCAGACTATCTGGATTCAGCCTTAGCCCACTGGATGTGCAAGCAGCGGCTTGGAGGAAAGCCCGTCATCATTCGACGCAACGCGGCATCCAACTCGTCAGCCGCGTGACTTTTTATTCCTCATCCCTCAGCCATATGACTCAAGCCAATCTCCAACACAGCATTGAGGCCCAAGCTGCCGAAGATGTTCGCCGTGCCTTGCAAGAAGACGTGGGCAGCGGTGACCTCACGGCCCAACTGATTCCGGTGGCCCAACAAGCCATCGCCACCATCATTTGCCGCGACCAAGCCGTGCTGTGTGGGCAGCCTTGGGTCAATGAAGTGCTCAAGCAGGTAGCACCTTCTGCACAAGCGCAGTGGTTCGTTCAAGATGGGCAAGCTTGTTCACCTGGGGAGCGCGTCTTGGAAATTCTAGGTTCTGCGCGCGAATTGCTTACTGCTGATCGCACTTGTTTGAATTTTTTACAAACTTTAAGTGCTGTGGCCACTAAAACGCAGCAGTTTGTAAAGGCTGTACAAGGTACTTCGGCCTCTATTTTGGATACGCGCAAAACCATACCTGGCCTGCGCGTGGCAGAAAAGTATGCTGTGCGATGCGGCGGCGGCAAAAACCACCGTATGGGTTTGTTTGATGCCATTTTGATTAAAGAAAACCACATTGCAGCAGCAGGTGGCCTTACAGCGGCTTTTAAGGCCGCGCAGGCGCTAGCAAGCCAAGTCAGTTTTATTCAAGTGGAAGTTGAAACCCTGACCCAACTCCAAGAGGCCTTAGATGCAGGGGTGCAAATGGTGTTGCTGGACAACATGTCCATCGAACAAATTCGTCAGGCTGTGGACTTAGGCCAAGGGCGAATCAGCTTGGAAATTTCGGGCGGCGTGCGCTTCGAGCAGATTCGTGAACTTGCTGAAACTGGCGTGGACCGCATTTCGGTGGGCGGGCTGATCAAGGACATCAAGGCCGTTGATTTTTCTATGCGTTTTAAAGATCAGCCGCTAGAAAAAACTATGCAGCCTTAATGGTGGTGGCCGTGCGGGCCATGCACATGGCCGTGGCTGATTTCTTCGTCGCTGGCAGCACGAACATCCGTTACCGACAGGCTGAACCTTAAGGTTTTACCTGCCCAAGGGTGGTTGCCATCCAAAATGACTTGGGGGCCTTTTATTTTCATCACCTGAAACACATGGGTTCTGCCGTCTTCGGTTTGCCCTTCAAGCTCGCCCCCCACTTTGACCCCCGGAGGAAACTCTGCCTTGGGGATGGTGCGTACCAAAGTTTCATCCCGAAGCCCAAAGGCATCCTCGGGGGCCAGCACCAAGGTGGTTTGAAAACCCGTGCTTTGTCCATCCAAAGCCGCTTCAATTTTGGCCAAAGTGTTGCCATAGCCACCATGCAAATAAACCATAGGCTCTTTAGGGTTGGTAAGAACATGCCCTAAATGGTCAAAAACCTTATAAGTGAGGGACACGGCTGAGTTTTTTTCGATCTTCATCATGTGTAGGGCTTAGGTCTCGTATGTCGACAAGCAAATATTATCAACGCATGAAATAATCTACTCTATTAAGAAACATTGAGAGGAACTGTGATGACCACCACCCAACAGCGCATTGATGAGCTTGTCAAAAACCATGATGTGGTTTTGTTTATGAAGGGAAGCGCCAGTTTTCCGATGTGCGGCTTTTCTGGACGCGCGATTCAAATCTTGAAAGCCTGCGGCGTGGAAGCCAAAGCTCTGAAAACCGTCAACGTGCTGGACGATGCTGAAATTCGTCAGGGCATCAAGGAATACAGCAATTGGCCCACCATTCCACAGCTGTACGTCAAGGGCGAATTTGTCGGTGGCTCCGACATCATGATGGAAATGTTTGAAAACGGGGAACTCCAGCAGGTGGTTCAGTCTTAACCCTCAAACTTCCAGCCTGTTTGGGCTGCCATCACCGCGTCTGGATAAGCCGACTTTCCCCTTGAGCCGTTGTACCTTCCCAAGGCCATCCCAAGCTGGCCTTGCTCTCGGTCTAGGTAATGTCTAAGAATCACGCAACCGAACCTCAGGTTGGTTTGCATGTGAAACAGCACAGAGGGGTCACCATTTCCTATCAAACGGACCCAAAACGGCATGACCTGCATAAAGCCTCGCGCGCCAGCTGATGAGACCGCAAACTTTCTGAAGTTGCTCTCCACCTGAACCAGCCCCAATACCAAGGAGGGCTCCAAGCCAGAGCGCTTGCTCTCGTACCAAAGGGTTTGCAAGAACTCCTGCCGTAAAGCAAGGTCTGGCTTGCGTTTTTGAAGTCGTTCATCCATGTGGCCCAACCATTTGAGGTAGTGCATTCGAGCCTCTTGGTGCGCAAACTCTGGAACAGGTGGTGCATGGTTGGCTACAGAGGCGCTCAAGGCAGTGCGCACCGAGTCAATCAAGGGTTCTTCAAGTTGAGTTCCGGCAAAAGCCGATGCCCCCGGTCCATTCAATAAATTGCCCCAAGGAGACAGATACATGCCAAACAGCCCAAGCGTCCACTTGGTGCTAGATAGTGCCCACGCTCTGCGGGACATGTCAGGCCGAAAGACGGGTCTTTAAGTAAGCCTGTAGTTCTGCCAAGGGCACCTGGGTGGCGACCGCATCGCGCCGGTGCTGGTACTCCACCTTGCCTTCTTTAAGCGTGCGCTCGCCAATAGTGATGCGGTGCGGTACGCCAATGAGCTCCCAGTCTGCAAACATGGCGCCGGGGCGCTCACCACGGTCGTCTAGCAATACATCGTGGCCATCGGCCAACAGATGTGCGTAAAGCTGCTCGCTAGCGTCTTTGACCTCGGCGCTGCGGTCCATGCCAATGGGGCAAATCACTACGGTAAACGGAGCAATGGCATCGGGCCAAATGATGCCGCGGTCGTCATGATTCTGCTCAATAGCCGCAGCCGGTAAACGCGTGATCCCGATGCCGTAGCAACCCATTTCCATGAACTGGGGCTTGCCGTTCACGTCCAAAAAAGTGGCATTCATGGCGCGGCTGTACTTGGTGCCGAGGTAAAACACGTGGCCCACCTCGATACCGCGTTCAATCGCCAACACGCCGCGACCGTCAGGCGAGGCGTCGCCCTCAAGCACGTTACGGATGTCGGCCACCAGATCGGGTTCCGGCAGGTCTCGGCCCCAGTTCACGCCGCGGATGTGGAAGTCTTCTTCGTTCGCGCCGCAGATCCAATCCGCCATGACCGCCACGTCGCGGTCGGCCACCAGGCGCACCGGCTGGCGCAGGCCAATCGGCCCGAGATAGCCGGGCTTGGCGCCAAAGTGCGCCTCAATTTCGGGCACGGTGGCAAAGCGAAAGCCCGTCAAACCGGGCAGCTTGCCGACCTTCACTTCATTCATGTCGTGGTCGCCACGCAGCAGCAGCAGCCAGACCTGCGTCTTCTTCACGCCGCCTTGCTCATCCAACTCGTCGGTCGCCAACACCAGTGACTTCACCGTGATGGTGAGCGGCACTTGCAGCAGCGCCGCCACGTCCGCGCAGGTGCTCTTGCCCGGCGTTGCTACTTTTTCCATAGCAGCCTGCGCAAGCCGCCTGGGCTCGGAGAGGCCAACAGGGGCCAAGGCCTCGGCTTTTTCCATGTTGGCAGCGTAATCGCTGGTGGGGCAGTAGACGATGGCGTCCTCGCCGGTGGCGGCAATGACTTGGAACTCCTCGCTCAAGTCCCCGCCGATGGCACCGCTGTCAGCAGCGACGGCGCGGTAGCTCAGGCCAAAGCGGTCAAAAATGCGGCGGTAGGCTTGGGCCATCACCTGGTAGCTGGCCTTGGCGGCGTCCTGGTCGCGGTCAAAGCTGTAGGCGTCCTTCATGATGAACTCGCGCCCGCGCATCAGGCCAAAACGGGGTCGGCGCTCGTCGCGGAACTTCGTCTGGATCTGGTACAAGTTTTTAGGCAGCTGCTTGTAGCTCTTGATTTCCTGGCGGGCGATGTCGGTCACCACCTCTTCGCTGGTGGGCTGCACCACGTATTCGCGGTCGTGGCGGTCTTTGATGCGCAAGAGCTCCGGGCCCATCTTGTCAAAGCGGCCGGTTTCCTGCCACAGCTCGGCGGGTTGCACCACCGGCATGGTCAGCTCCATGGCGCCGGCGCGGTTCATTTCTTCACGCACGATGGCCTCAACCTTGCGGATCACGCGCAGGCCCATGGGCATGTAGTTGTAGATGCCGGCGCCCAATTTCTTGATCATGCCCGCCCGCATCATGAGTTTGTGGCTCACCACTTCGGCGTCTGCTGGAGCTTCCTTGAAAGTGGAGACGAGAAACTGGGAAGCTTTCATGGAGAATTTAGGTTGAATGAACTTGATGCACGATAGCAGCCGTGCATAATGGTTTTAATTTAAAAATTTGGGATTTGATTATGCTTGACAGAGATGGCTTTAGGCCTAACGTCGGCATCATTCTGCTCAACCAAAGGAATCAGGTTTTTTGGGGCAAACGGATACGCACCCATTCGTGGCAATTTCCTCAGGGTGGCATTGACCGGGGCGAAACCCCCGAGCAGGCCATGTTCAGGGAGCTGAACGAAGAGGTCGGGCTACAACCCGAACATGTGCGCGTTGTGGCCCGCACCCGAGACTGGTTGCGGTATGAGGTGCCAGACCATTTCATTCGCAGGGAATCGCGTGGCCACTACAAAGGTCAAAAACAAATTTGGTTTTTGCTTCAGCTTATGGGGCAGGATTGGGACCTGAACCTTAGAGCCACCGAGCATCCAGAGTTTGACGCTTGGCGCTGGAACGACTACTGGGTTCCCTTGGACATGGTGGTGGAATTTAAACGGGGCGTCTATGAAATGGCTCTGACTGAGCTGGCTCGCTACTTACCCAAACAAGACCAACGCCTGCGCTTCTTGCGACAAGGCACACGTTCACGAAACGATGAATACGGATCGGATGAGTTCCATGCGAGTTGAATTGATGCGCGGGGCTGCGACTGCCCTGATTTTGATGTGCAGTCCTTGGGTTTTGGCAGAAACTTCTAATTGGAAAGAGGCACCAACCCCGCCCGCACCTTCTTGGAGCAAGGCCAACCTCATCCCCATTGATTTGCGTTCTGCAGGCAGTTTGGTGTTTGGGGTAGACCCCAAAACCATCAGCGTCGGCAGCGATGAGGTGGTGCGTTATGTGATGGTGGCCTACAACCCTGAAGGCAGCACCAATGCTTTATTTGAAGGCTTGCGTTGCAACACCAGCGAAATCAAAACCTATGCACGCTCCAGCACTGCAGACAAATGGCAAACGGTGGCACAACCTGAATGGGCCCCCCTTGACCCCACCAAAGCGTCTCACCGACATGCTATTGCATTGGCACGGCAAGGGTTATGCGAAGGAGCCAATTTAGGAGCACGCAGCGCAACAGAGCTCATCAAGCGGCTCAAGTCAAGCCGCAACCCTTAACCCACTTAAGTTGACTTGGCAGCTGTGATGACCATGTTGTCGCGATGCAGCATTTCAGGCTCAGCCACGAAACCCAACAAAGCCTCAAACTCTGAAGACGCTTTGCGGCACAGCAGTCGGGCCTCGGCACTGGCGTAATTGGCCAAACCCCTAGCAATCTCTTCACCCGCAGCATTGAGCACCGCAATAACCTCGCCACGAGAAAACTCACCCTGCACGCTCACCATGCCAATGGGCAAAAGACTTTTACCCTCGCTGAGCAGTTTTTGGGTAGCGCCTTCGTCTATGCACACCGAGCCGCGCAGTTGCAAGTGGTCGGCCATCCATTGTTTGCGAGCCTGATTTTTAGCGGTGCTGGCACTTAAAAAAGTGCCTATGGCTTCACCTTTGGCCAGTCGCAACAGCACATCAGGCTCACGACCCCAGGCAATGACCGTAGAGGCACCGGAGCCGGCAGCGCGCTTGGCCGCCAAAATTTTGGTGAGCATGCCGCCTTTGCCTAAATGCGAGCCCGAACCACCCGCCATGGCCTCTAAAGTGACCTCACCCGCTTGAGCGGTCTGCACCAACTTAGCAGAGGGGTCTTTGCGTGGATCGGCGGTAAACAAGCCTTGTTGGTCGGTCAGAATGACCAGCCCATCCGCCTCCACCAAATTGGCGACCAAAGCACCTAACGTATCGTTGTCGCCAAACTTGATCTCATCGTTGACCACGGTGTCGTTTTCATTGATGACCGGCACCACACCCAGCTTGAGCAGGGTCAGCAAAGTGGTACGGGCATTCAAATACCGCTCCCGATCGGCCAAGTCGGCGTGGGTCAAAAGCACTTGCGCGCTCCCAAGACCCTGAGCCCTTAAGTGGGTCTCGTAAATTTGAGCCAACCCCATTTGTCCCACCGCAGCAGCCGCCTGCAATTCGTGCAACTCGTGGGGACGGGTATCCCAGCCCAAGCGCTTCATGCCTTCTGCAATAGCTCCACTGGAAACCATGATCAGCTCACGCCCTTCTTTGACTAAGGTCGCCAACTGACGACACCATTCGCCAATGGCTTGGTCATCTAGGCCTCGACCTTCGTTAGTCACTAGGCTTGAACCGACCTTGACCACTAGGCGTCGTGCCTGAATCAAGCTGTTTGGAAAAGGCATTGCGGCCTGAAAGCTGTCACTCATGGCGTCATTAAACACCTTCAGATTTGGCGTCTTTTAGAGCAGTTGGCGCGGGCACGATAAATCGTGGGTCTGTTTCAGCTGGCGGGTGTTCGGCGGTGTGCTGCACCTGAATGTGTTGGAACACATCCCGCACCAGCTGCTCGCAGCCTTCGTGCGTAAGAGCGGAAATTTCAAACACAGGCCCCTTGTAGCGCATGCGTTTTAAAAAATCTTTCACCTTTACGGCGCGCTCTTCAGCCGGCACCATGTCTAATTTATTCAGAACCAACCAACGCGGCTTTTCAAACAAGGCGGCATCGTATTTTTTGAGCTCACCCAAAATGGCTTTGGCCTGCGCAACTGGGTCAATGCTGTCGTCAAAAGGCGCCATGTCAATCACATGCAACAACAAACGCGTGCGTTGCAAATGGCGCAAAAATAAATGACCCAAACCCGCACCTTCGGCGGCACCTTCAATCAAACCGGGCAGATCAGCCACTACAAAACTTTGCTCTGGCCCAACCCGCACCACACCTAAATTCGGGTGCAGAGTGGTGAAAGGGTAGTCGGCAATGCGGGGGCGAGCATTAGAAATAGCAGTAATGAGTGTGGACTTACCCGCATTGGGCATGCCCAGCAAGCCTACGTCAGCTAAAACCTTGAGCTCCAGCTTTAAGCTTCTCCGCTCGCCAGGCCACCCGGGTGTTTTTTGCCGGGGCGCACGGTTGATAGCGCTTTTAAAACGCATATTCCCAAAGCCGCCATCACCCCCCTTTGCAATGGTGATGACCTCGCCAGGAACCAGCAACTCAAACAACACATCGCCGGTTTCAGAGTCGGTGATGATGGTGCCCACAGGCATTTTCAAAACGATATCGTCGCCCGCAGCGCCAAACATATCGCTGCCCATGCCGTGTTGTCCGCGCTTGGCTTCAAACTTGCGGGTGTAACGAAAGTCCACCAAAGTATTGAGGTTAGAGTCAGCTATCGCAAACACATGGCCACCACGACCTCCATCACCACCGTTGGGGCCGCCAAACTCTTTGTACTTTTCATGCCGGAACGAGACGCAGCCGTTACCACCATCACCTGCGGCAATGTCGATAGAGACTTCGTCAACAAATTTCATAAATGAAAAACCCTGCGACTTGCGCAGGGTTTTTTAAGGTAATTACAGAGAGAATTTACTCTGCTGCTGCAATATTGACCGTTTGTTTATTCAGCGCACCTTTAGTGGTGAAGTGAACTTGGCCATCTACCAAAGCAAACAAGGTGTGGTCTTTGCCAATACCTACGTTGATACCGGGGTGGAACTTGGTGCCCCGTTGACGCACGATGATGGAGCCAGCGCTGACCTGTTCGCCACCAAAAGCTTTGACGCCAAGCATTTTCGGCTTGGAGTCACGTCCATTGCGCGTTGAGCCGCCGCCTTTTTTCTGTGCCATGTTGCTTACCCCTTAAGCAGAAATTGCACCAATTTGCAGCTCTGTGAACTGCTGGCGGTGACCTTGACGTTTCTGATAGTGCT
>CAMAWQ010000043.1 GCA_945862005.1 Hylemonella gracilis
GGTTTTGACGTGCAGTTGCTGCAAGACTTACTGGATTTGTTGGCAAAAAACCGGGTGGACCACACCATTTTTTGGCGGCGCTTGAGCCACTTTGCCCAAACCGACTCGGCCCAACACGCCACCAATGTGACCGACCTGTTTTTAGACCGCCCTGCCTTTGGTGTGTGGCTGAAACAGTACGCCGAGGTGTTGAGCCGCAACACAACGGAGCGCGAAGCCGCTGCCCAAAGGATGCTGCGCACCAACCCCAAGTTTGTATTGCGCAACCATTTGGGCGAAACGGCTATTCGCCAAGCTCAGGCCAAAGACTTCAGCGGCGTGGCTACATTGCTGGGCTTGTTGGACAATCCGTTTGATGAACACCCCGGCATGGACGCCTATGCCGACTTTCCGCCCGACTGGGCATCGTCTATAGAAATCAGTTGCTCCTCATGAACTTTCCTGTCCAAAAAACCGATGCCGAGTGGCGCACCCTGCTCGCCGACAAAGACGCCGAGCCCGTGGCCTTTGAAGTCACCCGCAAAGCGGCCACCGAGCGCCCCTTTACCGGCAAGTACGAGGGCCATTGGCAGCCGGGGCACTACCACTGCGTGTGCTGCGACGCCAAGTTGTTTGAGTCCACCACCAAGTTTGATTCGGGTTGCGGCTGGCCCAGCTTTTGGAAAGAGGCTGTTGCCGGAGCGATTTTGGAGCGACGCGATACCACTCACGGCATGGTGCGGGTGGAAACCTTGTGCGCCCAGTGTGGCGCGCATTTGGGCCATGTGTTTGACGATGGCCCTGCTCCCACGGGCTTGCGCTACTGCATGAACTCGGCGTCGCTGGAGTTCAAGGCATGAAGCTGTTGCTGGACTTTTTGCCGATTGTCCTGTTTTTTGGGGCTTACAAGCTGTTTGATATTTACGTGGCTACGGGTGTGCTGATGGTGGCCACGGTGCTGCAGATGGGCACTATTTACCTCATAGACCGCAAGTTGCAAGCCATGCACAAAATCACCTTGGCACTGATTTTGGTGTTTGGCTCGCTCACCTTGCTGCTGCATGACGACACGTTTATCAAGTGGAAGCCTACCCTGCTCTACACCGGCTTGGCCGTGGCGCTGGCCTTTGCCTTGTGGGTGATGAAGAAGAGTTTTTTAAAACTGCTGTTGGGAAGTCAGCTGGTTTTGCCGGACGCCGTTTGGATGCGACTGAATGTGGCATGGATTGCCTATTGCCTGTTTATGGCAGGGCTGAACGCTTATGTGGCCCTGTATTTTTCTACTGACACGTGGGTGAACTTCAAGCTCTGGGGCTATGTGTTTCCTCTGAGTTTTATAGTGGCCCAAGGTATTTACATTGCGCCGTTTATTAAAGCGGCTTCAGAAAAGCAAGAACTAGACAAAGCACAAGACAAAACCCCCTCACCATGACCGCCACACCATGACCGCTAATCCAGCCTCCCATGATTTGTCGCAACGTGCCGCCTTGATGGCGCAGCGCTTGCAAGAACGCTTAAGTCCCACCAGCCTAGAAGTGCTGGACGAAAGTGCATCGCATGCAGGCCATTCGGGTGCCAACGCAGAGGGCTATGGCAGCCACTTTAGGGTGCGCATTGCCTGTGGGCAGTTTGTAGGTTTGAACCGCGTGGCACGGCATAGGCTTGTGTAGGATGCGCTGCAAGATTTCATTGACCAAGGCGTTCACGCTCTGGCAATAGAAGTTGTGGGAACCTGAACTGGCGTCCCTACTCCCAATTCCCCTTTAAGGATTCATGATGAAAAAGACACTCCTGTCGGCATTGATCAGCGCTGCCCTACTGAGCACCGTGGTAGCAGCCCCTGCTTTTGCGCAAAACGTAGCTATCGTTAATGGCAAGCCCGTTCCCACCGCCCGCGTGGAAGCTTTGGCACAGCAGTTGGCTAAAGCAGGACGGCCTGTGTCGCCTGAAATGATGGGCCAGCTCAAAGAAGAGGTCATTGCCCGTGAACTCTTTATGCAAGAGGCTCAGCGCCAAGGTCTAGACGCCAACGATGATTTCAAAGCCCAGATGGAACTGAGCCGCCAAGCCATTTTGATTCGCGAGTTGTTTGGCACCTTCCAAAAGAACAACCCCGTGACCGATGATGAGATCAAGGCCGAGTACGACAAGTTTGTAGCGGCCAACAGCGGCAAAGAATACCGTGCCCGCCACATCTTGGTGGAAAAAGAAGAGCAAGCCAAAGCCATCATTGCCAGCATCAAAAAAGGCGCCAAGTTTGAGGACATCGCCAAAAAGCAATCCAAAGACCCAGGCTCTGGAGCCAATGGTGGTGACTTAGATTGGGCTTCTCCGGGCAATTACGTGCAAGAATTTTCAGATGCCATGGTCAAGTTGACCAAAGGCAAGCTGATGGACACACCCGTGAAAAGCCAGTTTGGTTTCCACGTATTGCGTTTGGACGATGTGCGCGACATTAAGTTTCCAAAGCTGGAAGAAGTGAAGCCCCAAATTTCTCAGCAGCTGGGTCAGCAAAAGCTGATGAAGTTTCAGGAAGATCTGAGAGCTAAAGCCAAGATTGAGTAATTCCCGGTAAGTACTTCGCTAAGTACTTACCCAACCCAACGCCTGGCGTTGTGCCACAGCTGCATCCAAGGGCTGTGCTCTTGGATGTGACCTGAGGTCCAACTCATTTGGATGTTGCGGAACACGCGTTCTGGGTGGGGCATCATGGCAGTGAAGCGGCCGTCGGGTGTGGTCACTGCGGTAAGCCCATCGGGGCTGCCGTTGGGGTTAAAGGGGTAGGCTTCGGTGGCTTGGCCTTGGTGGTTGACAAACCGCATGGCTGCCAACGCCTCTTGCGCTTGACCCCGTGCTGAAAAGTTGGCAAAACCTTCACCGTGCGACACCGCAATAGGCATGCGGCTGCCAGCCATGCCTTGCAAAAACAAACTGGGTGAATCCAGCACTTCTACCAAGCTCAAGCGGGCTTCAAAGCGTTCGCTGCGGTTGGTGGTGAACCTGGGCCAAGCTTGAGCGCCGGGTATGAGGTCTGCCAACTCGGCCAACATTTGGCAGCCGTTACACACCCCAAGGCCAAAGGTGTCGGCTCTTTTAAAAAAGGTTTGAAACTGCTCGGCCAATACAGGGTTGAAGGTGATGGAGCGCGCCCAACCCACCCCTGCACCCAAGGTGTCGCCATAACTAAAGCCACCACACGCCACCACGCCCACAAAGTCTTGCAAGCGCGCGCGGCCCGACTGCAGGTCGGTCATGTGCACATCAAAGGCTTCAAAACCCGCCTCAGTAAAGGCGTAGGCCATTTCCACATGCGAATTCACGCCTTGCTCGCGCAGCACAGCCACTTTGGGGCGGGTGAGCAACAAGGCGGGCGCAGTGGTGGTTTGCGGCTCAAAACTCAGGTGCACATGAAGACCAGGGTCGGACAACACACCGGTGCTAGCGTGTTCGGCATCAGCACACAGAGTGTTGTCGCGCTCTTGGCAAATCTTCCAGCTCACGCTGTCCCACACCTGATGCAAGTCAAATAAAGGGGCGCTGAATAGGCATTTGGCATCGCGCCAAACCTGCAGTTCGCCCACGCCGGTGTTGATTTTTCCGGCGTTTGTAGCTTGCGCTTGTGCGCTGCGGGTGGTGCCCACCACATGGCTGTGGGTGGACAAGCCATGCTCTCGCAGCACCTTAAGCACGGCATCTCGGTTTACGGTGCGCACCTGCAGCACCGCGCCCAGCTCTTCGTTAAACAAGGCTTGCAGGGTGAGTTCTTCACGGCGGGCGCTGACTTGGGTAGCCCAGTTTTTGGCGTCACCCGTGTCCATACGGCTGTCAGATATGCCGTCGCCTTCAGCCACCAACATGTCCACATTAAGCGCCACACCCACATGACCCGAAAACGCCATTTCTGCTACGGTGGCCAGCAAACCGCCGTCGCTGCGGTCGTGGTAGGCCAATAGGTGCCCGGCTGAACGTAATGCATTGACCGCATGGACCAACTGAACCAAGTCTTGAGCTTGGTCTAAATCGGGCACCTCGTGACCGCTTTGGTTCAAGGTTTGCGCCAAGATGCTGCTGCCCATTCGGCGTTTACCGCGACCTAAATCCACCAGCACCAAGGTGGTGTCTTCGGTCGCCAAGAGTTGGGGCGTTAAGGTGCCGCGCACATCGCTCAAGGTGGCAAAGGCGCTCACAATTAAGGACACGGGGGACGTGACTTTTTGGTCGGCGCCGTCAGCTTTCCATTGCGTGCGCATGGACAAACTGTCTTTACCCACCGGAATCGAAATGCCCAAGGCGGGGCAAAGCTCCATACCTACAGCGGCCACGGTGGCATACAAATCGGCGTCTTCACCAGGTTCGCCACAAGCGGCCATCCAGTTGGCTGAGAGCTTCACGCGCGGCAACTCAATAGGCGCCGCCAATAAATTGGTGATGGCCTCTGCCACAGCCATACGACCTGAGGCGGGTGCATCTAGGGCAGCCAAGGGAGTGCGTTCACCCAAGCTCATGGCCTCTCCGGCAAAGCCAGCGTAATCGGCCAGGGTCACAGCACAGTCGGCCACGGGCACTTGCCAAGGACCCACCATTTGGTCGCGGTGGGTCAAGCCGCCCACGGTGCGGTCGCCAATGGTGATCAAAAAACGTTTGGACGCGACTGTGGGGTGGCTCAGCACGTTCAACACGGCTTGTTGCAGGGTCACGCCACTCAGGTCTAAGGGCTTGAATCGGCGCACCACACGCTTCACATCGCGGTGCATTTTGGGGGGCTTGCCCAGTAACACGTCCATGGGCATGTCCACAGGCGGGGCGTCAGCAGACTGGGCATCAGCCAAGACCAACTGAGGCTCTTCAGTGGCCACGCCCACCACCGCAAAGGGGCAACGCTCGCGCTCGCAAAAGCTTTTGAACAACTCAAACGAAGCAGGGTCCGCCACGTTGTTCAGCGCCATCACATAACGCTCTTGGCTTTCGTTGCACCAAATTTCCTTAGGTGCAAGACCAGACTCCTCCAGTGGCACGGCCCGCAAGTCGAAGCGTGCGCCACGGCCTGCGTCGTTGGTTAACTCTGGAAATGCGTTGGACAAGCCCCCTGCCCCCACGTCATGAATGGCCAAAATGGGGTTGAGCTCGGCCAATGCCCAGCAGTGGTTGATGACCTCTTGCGCACGGCGTTCAATTTCGGGGTTGCCACGCTGAACGGAATCAAAGTCCAAAGCAGCCGCGTTGGTGCCCGTGGCCATAGAGCTGGCCGCGCCGCCCCCCATGCCAATGCGCATGCCCGGCCCCCCAAGCTGAACCAAAAAGGTGCCCGCTGGGAACTTGATTTTGTGCGTCAAACGCGCGTCGATGGTGCCCAAGCCGCCCGCAATCATGATGGGCTTGAGGTAACCGCGTTGGATCACATCCACATCGCTGTGCAGCGTTTGTTCGTATTCCCTAAAGTACCCCGTAAGGTTGGGGCGACCAAACTCGTTGTTAAACGCAGCGCCGCCTAGGGGCCCTTCCATCATGATGTTCAGGGGGCTGGCAATGTGCTCGGGTTTGCCGCCAGGCTGGTCGGACCAACCACCCCAAAGCTTAGACACGGTAAATCCGGTTAAACCCGCTTTGGGCTTGGAGCCACGGCCAGTGGCACCTTCGTCGCGAATTTCGCCACCTGCCCCGGTGGAGGCACCAGGAAAAGGCGATATGGCGGTGGGGTGGTTGTGGGTCTCCACCTTCATGAGCACATGAGACAGCACAGACTCTTTGTTGTAGGCAGGGACTGAGGATATCGCCACATTGGAAGCTGCGGCTTTGGCTACAAAGCGCTCAGACACCTGGCCTTGCATTACGGACGCGTTGTCTGAATAGGCCACCACCGTGAAGTCCGGATTTGTTTGGTGGGTATGGCGAATCATGCCGAACATGCTGCGCTCATGCGCTGTGCCGTCTATGGTGAACAGGGCATTGAAAATTTTGGGGCGACAGTGCTCGCTGTTGGCCTGCGCAAACATCATCAACTCCACATCAGTAGGGTTGCGGCCTAGGCGCTCAAAAGCTTGAACCAAATAGTCCATTTCGTCGTCGGCCAGTGCCAAACCGAATTGGGTATTGGCGTACTGCAAGGCGGGGCGGCCGCCCCTCAATACATCCACGGTTTCCATAGGCGCGGGTTGCAGGGCTTCAAACAAGGCGCTGGCTTGATCGCGGGTTGTGAACACGCTTTCGGTCATGCGGTCGTGCAGCAGTGGCGCCAGAGCACCGAATTGATCATCGGTGAGTTGCGGCTGGCTGAGCAGACCCGTTTTCATGAGCACCCTAATTTCCATAACCCGCTCGATACGCTTGAGCTTTATGCCGCAGTTCAGGGCAATGTCTGTGGCCTTGGATGCCCAAGGCGACACGGTACCCAAGCGGGGCGTGACCACCAACAAAGCACCCTGCTCTGAGACCTCGGGTTGCACATAAGGTTCGCCGTAAGTTAATAAAGCAGCCACTTGAGCTGCGGCTTGTGGGTCTAAAGCTGCCTCAGAAGCCACCCAGTGGACATACCGGGCCGACACACCTTTGATTTTGTGGTGAATTTTTTGCAGTTGCGGCAGAAGTTGCTGAACGCGAAACGGGCTGAAAGCGTTGCCGCCTTCAAAGGTGCTGAGATGCAAGGTCACGGTGAGCGGCTGGAAGGGATGGCGAGGAAGAGACGGCAGGATTAGAAAACTGATGATATCGGATGGGATAATTCAGACATGACCATCACATACAAAGATCAGGCCGGTATAGACGGCATGCGCATTGCGGGGCGGCTTGCCTCTGAAGTTCTTGATTTTCTCACGCCGCACGTTAAGCCTGGCATCACCACCAACGAGCTGGACCAACTGGCTTACAACTACATCACTGGTGTGCAGCAGGCGATTCCTGCCCCACTTAATTACGCGCCCAGCGGCTACAAGCCCTATCCCAAATCTATTTGCACGTCTATTAACCATCAGGTGTGCCACGGCATACCTAACGACAAGGCTCTTAAAAAGGGTGATATTGTCAACATCGACATCACCGTGATTAAAAACGGCTGGCATGGCGACACCAGCCGCATGTTTCAGGTGGGCGACACATCTATTGCTGCCAAACGCTTGTGCGCCCTGACCTTTGACGCCATGTGGCACGGCATTGTGAAAGTCAAACCCGGCGTGAGGCTGGGTGACATTGGCCATGCGATTCAGCAATTTGCCGAGGGGCATGGGTTTTCGGTGGTGCGCGAGTTTTGTGGGCATGGCATTGGCCAGGTATTCCACGAAGAGCCCCAGGTGCTGCACTACGGCAAACCCGGCACGGGCGAAGAACTTAAAGAAGGCATGACCTTCACCATTGAGCCCATGATCAATGCGGGCAAGCGCGACATTAAAGAGCTGGGCGACGGCTGGACTATCGTGACCAAAGACCATTCGCTCTCAGCTCAGTGGGAGCACACCGTGCTTGTCACACCTACGGGGTATGAAGTGCTGACCCTATCCTCCGGCAGCCCACCCCACCCTGAATTTGTAGGTTAGCCGCGCAACCCGAATGAACCTGCTCACACTCCGCGAGACCTACCGCCAAGACAAGCTGGAGTTGTTGCAACCCATGTTGCTAGCGCACACGGGCCGCACTCCCGTGCGCGCCACACTTAAACGCTTGGCGCAACTGGCCGATGGTGTGCTCAAGCAGTTGTGGCGGGAGTCTGGCCTAGATGATTTAAATGCAGCCTTATTGGCCGTGGGCGGCTATGGCCGTGGTGAGCTGTTTCCCGCCTCAGACCTCGATGTGCTGGTGCTCTTGCCCAACACCATGAATGCTGCAGCAGTGCCAGATGAGGTGGCCACCAAGGTTTCGGCATTCATCAGCGCGTGCTGGGATGTGGGGCTGGAAATTGGATCAAGTGTGCGCACCGTGCAAGAGTGCACAGACGAGGCGCAGCGCGATGTGACCATACAAACCGCCATGCTGGAGCACCGCTTGATCAGCGGCAACTGCCAGCTTTACAAAGACTTTGAAGCAGCGTTTATCCAACACCTGAACCCCAAGGCCTTTTTTGTAGCCAAAACCTTAGAGCTGCAACAACGCCACAGCAAACACAACGACACGCCTTATGCCCTAGAGCCTAATTGCAAAGAATCCCCCGGCGGTTTGCGAGACCTGCAAACGGTGTTGTGGGTGGCCAAAGCCGCGGGCTTGGGTCACACTTGGGAAGACATGGTGCAGCAGGGTTTGGCCACTGCCTTTGAAGTCAAGCAACTGCGGCGCAACGAGGCCATCTTGCAGCGCATACGCTTGCGCTTGCACCTGATTGCCAAACGGCGCGAAGACCGGCTGGTATTTGATTTGCAAACCGCGGTGGCCGAGTCTTTTGGCTATGAAACCGTGGAGTCTAAAGACGGTAAGCCCAGATTGCGGTCTAGCGAAGTGCTCATGCGGCACTATTACTGGGCTGCCAAAGCCGTAACGCAGCTGCAGCAGATTTTGTTGCTCAACATTGAAGCCAAGCTCAATCCATCGAGCCACCAAAGTACGCCCATCAACGAGCGGTTTTCAGACTTGGCTGGATACATCGACATCAAACAAGACGATGTGTACCTGCAAAACCCCCACGCCATTTTGGAAACCTTTTGGGTTTACCAAACCACAGAGGGCGCCAAAGGCTTGTCGGCACGCACGCTCAGAGGGCTTTACAACGCACGTCATGTGATGGATGGGGCTTTCCGCAAAGACCCCATCAACCGGCAAATGTTCATGCGCCTGCTTACCCAGCGCAAAGGCGTGATGCATGCGCTGCGCCTGATGAACGACACCTCGGTGCTGGGACGTTACTTGTGGGTGTTTAGGCGCATCGTGGGCCAAATGCAGCACGATTTGTTCCATGTGTACACCGTGGACCAGCACATCTTGATGGTGCTGCGCAATATGCGGCGCTTTTTTATGCCCGAACATGCCCACGAGTACCCGCTGTGCTCTGAACTGGCAACCACCTTTGACAAACCCTGGGTGCTCTACACCGCCTGTATTTTTCATGACATTGCCAAAGGGCGCGGCGGCGACCACTCCGATTTGGGTCAGGCCGATGTGCAGTTGTTTTGTAAGCAACACGGCATCGCTAAAGAAGACACCGCACTCATTCGCTTTTTGGTTAAGGAACACCTGAGCATGAGCCAACTGGCTCAAAAGTCAGACCTCAGCGACCCCATGGTGATTCAGTCGTTTGCGCACAAGGTAGGCAATGAGCGTTACCTGACCGCGCTCTACCTGCTGACTGTGGCTGATATCCGCGGCACCAGCCCCAAGGTGTGGAACAACGGGAAAGGCAAGCTGCTGGAGACCTTGTTCAAGGCAACGCTTAGGGTGTTGGGTGGACAAGCCGCCACAGCCACCTCAGAGGTGGAAACCCACAAACGCGATGCCTTGGTAGCTCTTGCCCTGCACTCTTTGCCCTTTGATGCCCACAAAGCCTTGTGGGACACCTTAGACGTGAGCTACTTCATGCGCCACGATGCAGAAGACATTGCGTGGCACACCCGCCAACTGTCGCGCCATGTGGGCTCTGATACGCCCATTGTCAGAGCCCGCCGCTCGCCTTTAGATGAAGGCTTGCAGGTGCTGGTGTACACCCGCGACCAAGCCGATTTGTTTGCCCGCATCTGTGGCTACTTTGACCAGCGCGGATTCAGCATTCAAGAGGCCCGCATTCACACCGCCCACAATAGCTTTGCGCTGGACACGTTTCAGGTGGTGACCACCCTACTGCCCGAGCACTACCAAGAACTCACCAACATTGTGGAGTTTGAGCTGGCCCAAAGCCTGAGCCTTGTAACCCCCCTGCCTGCCGCTGGCAAAGGCCGCTTATCGCGGCGCGTCAAGAGCTTTCCGGTCACGCCGCGCATCAGCCTCAAGCCTGATGAACAAGCCCAGTGCTGGTTGCTCAACATCTCTGCCAGCGACCAAGCGGGCCTGCTCTACAAAATTGCCAAGGTACTTGCCAAACACCAAATTCACCTGCAACTGGCCAAGGTCAACACCTTGGGCGAACGGGTGGACGACACGTTTTTGATTTCTGGCGCTTCCCTTCAAAACAATCGCGCGCAAATTGAAATTGAAACCGAGTTGCTTGAAGCTGTGAATTGAGCTTCTAAAGCCTTGCCCCTACGGGCATATCCCGATGCGACCCATGCGCAGCAACGGTACGATCAGATCCAAATTATTCTTATTTGGAGACATCCCTATGTGGACAACATGCTTGAAGTGGTTGGCTTTGGCCTTAGGCACCTTGGTGCTGCACATGAATGCCCACGCCCAATGGCCAGATAAACCCATACGCATGTTGGTGGCGTTTGCGCCCGGCGGTTTGGTCGACACCATGGCCAGAACCATTCAGCCACAGCTGTCTCAAAACCTGGGGCAACCCATCATTATTGAAAACCGGGGAGGAGCCGGCGGCACCTTGGCCGAAACTGCGCTGGCCAAATCCGCCCCAGATGGCTACACCTTGCTCATGGCCGTGGACAGCGTGCCCGCCAACCCGCACCTCTATAGGGGGCTGACCTACGACACGTTTAAAGATTTACAACCCGTCACCATGCTGGCGCGTGTGCCCTTGGTTTTGATCACCCACCCTAAAGTGTCGGCCAGCAATTTAGCTGAGTTGGTGAAATACATTCGCCAACAAGATGGCAAATTTGCCTACGCCAGCCCCGGCACGGGCACCAGCAACCATTTGTATATGGAGTTGTTTAAAAGCGTGTCCAACACCGACATGATTCATGTGCCCTACAAAGGCGGCAGCCCCGCCATGAACGATCTTATAGGCGGCCAAGTCGATGCCATGCTGATTTCTGTGACCTTGGCGATGCCGCAAATCAAAGCCGGTAAAGTGCAAGCCATTGCCGTGACCAGCGACAAGCGTCTGCCCAGCCTGCCACAAGTGAGCACTTTTACCGAGGCAGGGTATGCTGATTTCACGCCCCACACATGGGGTGGCCTCTTTGCCCCCGCCGGCACACCTGCACCAGTACTCCAAAAGCTCCACGCCGAAGTGGCCAAGGTGGCCCGCACCCCTGAAGTCGTGAACCGCTTTCGCGATCTAGGTGCTGAAGTGGTGATGAATTCCCCCGCCGAATTTGGCGCTCAACTCAAAAGCAGTTTCGACAAGATGGGCGAGCTGATTAAGTCTCGCAAAATTGTAGGTGAGTGATCTAAAAGACCACAAAATGCATCAATCGAGAGTGACGTTCTGCTCTTTGATGACCTTGGCCCATCGCGCCATTTCTCTGCGAATCCAGCGCTCAAACTCTTCGGGGCTGGAGTAAGAGGGCTCTAGCCCATTTTCAATAAACTTATTTTTAATCTCAGCCGAATTGAGAGCCTTTGCAACATCGGTGTTGATTTGGGCCACCACCTCAGGGGGCATTTTTGCGGGCCCCATGATGCCCACCCATGCTTCAGTACCAAAACCGGGAATGGTCTCGCTCATAGCGGGAACTCCTGGGACCAAGCTGCTGCGTTTTTCTGAAGTGACGGCCAATACACGCAAACGCCCCGATTTGACATGAGGGGCTACCGTGGGAACGGAGGCAATCATGGCGTCAACCTGACCAGAGATTAAATCGACCATAGCGGGCCCACCGCCTTTGTAGGGCACTACGGTCACGTTAATACCGGTGGAGTTTTTTAACAGCTCCAACATAAGTCGAGCAGGAGAGCCAGGACCCACTGTTACAAAATTGATGGCAGAGGGCTTGTCTTTGGCGTACTGAAGCAAACTGGGAAGCGTTTTGGCCGGAAAGTTGGCGTTGGCCACGAGCAACATGGGCGAGCGGGCCACCATTGAAATGGGGGTCAAGTCTTGCAACAAATCGTAATTAATTTTGTACAAGTAAGGTGCGGCTGCATGGGTGTCAAAAACAGCCATGAGGGTGTAGCCATCAGGCGCCGCTTTAACAACCGCGGAGGTGGCTATCGTGCCGCCCGCTCCTGCACGGTTTTCCACCACCACTTGCTGCCCCCAGGTCTCTGACAGGTGCTGCCCCAGAATTCGAGACACCACGTCCGCCATTCCGCCCGGCGGAAAAGGAACGATCAACTTAACGGGCTTGTTAGGCCACGCTTGGCTCATGACCCAGAACGGGCACAGAGCTAAGGAAAGTAAGAAGGCGACTTTGAAAAATGTGCAGCGCATACAGGTTCAATTGAATAAATCAGGTATAGCCTGATTGACTTTACCCACTTCATAGTTCCAAACACCCATGTAGGAACGTTCGGTTTTTTTATGCTCTCTGGCGCGAATCGCTTCGGCGTGAGGCAAGAGGCGAAGCGCTCCAGCCGCCATGGCTTTGAGTTGAACGCCTGCTGAAATTTCGACTTCTTTGGTCACCACAACCGCCTCTTGCACATTACGTCCGCAGACCATGATGCCGTGGTGTTGCATCATGACTGCATTGCGTGGACCCAAAGCGTCCACGAATGCCTTGGCCATCACAGGGTCGATGTGGGCATTGTCATAGTCTTGCAGCAGCACCATATCTTCATAGAGCCGAGCAGCCGAGCGCTCAAAGGGTTGCAACACTTGGCCGATGGCACCCAGAGCTAAGCAGTTGTCGGCATGGTGGTGGGTGATGGCGTTGATGTCTGGACGCGCCGCATACAACATACCTTCAATTTTTAAAGAGGCATTGACCGTGCCATCTCCTGAGAGCACATTGCCTTGAAAATCACATTCACGCAGCCCCTCAACGGTGACGTCTTCAAAACTGTCGCCCCACTTGTAACTCCAGAAAGTTTGAGCGCCAGGCAGTCGGGCGGTCAGGTGAGCCAACAAGCCCAGTCCGATACCATAACGGGCCAATCTCCGGTAGCCGTAGACCAAATTCTTTTTCAGTTGCTGTAGAGCCTCAGCGCTGTGCTCAGGTGAAGAAATGCTCATGATTTTTTAGTTCAAACAAATAAATAGAGGTCATCAACCCCAAGGCCCCAAATACACCTCGCCCATGTAGGTGTCGGTTTTAGAGCTCAGAGTTTCTGGCCATTTTTTCCAATGAAGATCAACCGCATCCACGTTATTTTTGGGGCGCGGCTGGCCATCCCATCCCACTTGGTCCATCGTGCAATACAGCTGAATGGCGTGACCAGATGGATCGATGACATGAGCCGAGTAATCGATGCCAGGCGTTAACGCTTTGGGCACATCTAAAAACTGACAGCCTTGTTCCTCTAGGTAGTGCAAAGCACTTTTGAGCTGGCGATAATTGGCTAATTGAACACCAAAGTGCATCAGCGTGGTTTTTTCACTCATGCCCAAACTTTGTCGCATTGCAATGGGATACAGGGCTAGGGAATGGTGCTCCGTGTTGCATCTTAAAAACACACACCGGTGACCATTCCAAACGACCTCTTCAGTCAGCAAAAAGCCCATGATGTCTAGGTAAAAACGCTCCATAGCCTCAAGGTCTTTGCAAAAGAGGCCCACCGGGCCATGCCGCACCACCTTAAATGGGCGAGGCAACAAAATACCGTCTACGTCATAAATAGCGGGTTGAGATTCTGGGTGCCTGTGGCCAGAGCTCAAGTCCACACCTTGTTCGCGCATCAGATCTATTTCTGCATATTCAGGCATTTGAGGCAAGGCTGGGCGCTCATGGAAGCCCCGCGTGTAAGCAGGTTTGGGTTTGGATGTGCCCATCCAACCAATCTGCTCCATGCCGTAGTACAACTCGTTGCGGTGGCCTTCAGGATCAAAGGGATACACATGCCAATTGGAACCCGGCATATCACGCCCCACCCGATTGATTGGGACGCCTTTGCTCTTAAAAAAATCAATGCCGTTGGATATTTCGCTCAGGCTGCTGACCTGCCAAGTCAACTGGTTGATGGTGACATCGCCGGGTAACTCCCTGCCACGCGCATTGGCAACATTACGGTCTCCAAATACAAAGGAGTGATGGTCGGTGCCGTGACGCGTGAAGTAGAGGTTGGTATCGCCAATTTTTTTTAGCTCATCCTTGTTTGGACTGCGAGCCGCAATGTCCATAGGGTCAGAAAGACGAAACCCTAAGAGCTCACAGTAAAAATGAAGAGTTTTTGCGGTGTCTTGCACATTCACACCAAAGTGACCCAAGCGCCTGATTTTGAATGGCTGAGGAAAAAGGATGCCACCCACCTCATATTGGGTTGAGCTTGGCAAGGCCATGTTCATTGCCCTTGGACCACTGGGTTTTGAAGTACACCCAAGCCAGATATTTCAATACGAACGGTATCACCTGGCTTGAGAAAAGTTCCTTTAGGTCGGCCAACTCCGGCGGGCGTGCCTGTAGCAATCACGTCTCCTGGGCGGAGCGTCATGCGGCGGCTTAAGTACTCAATAAGCTCTGGTACATTGAAAATCAGATCAGCCACCAAGGTGTCTTGCTTTTTTTCTTCATTGACCCAGAGCCTCAAATGACACTGGGTGTGGTCTGCAATTTGATCGGCTGGTGTGATCCATGGCCCAATGGGTGCAGCACCATCAAAGTTTTTATGACCAAACCAATCAATGTTCCAACGGGGCCAATCTGGACGCCTGCTCAAATCACGCGCGGAAAGGTCATTCATGATGGTGTAGCCCGCAACGTACTTCATGGCGTCTTGGACCGAAACATTGCGAGCAGTTTTACCAATGACCACAGCAAACTCACCTTCCCAGTCCACACTGGTTGACACAGAGGGCAAGGCAATGGAGTCCGCAGGTCCTATCACGCAATGAGGGCCGGACTTCAGAAAGAGATAAGGCTGAGTGACCGATTTGTCTACGCCTTTGCCTTCAGCAGACATTTCCTGCGCATGAGCCCCATAGTTGGCTCCGGTGCAATAAATAGCAGGTGGATACATCAACGGCGCCTGAAGCTTGACTTGGTCCAACGTGAGCTTTGCACGCTCTTTTTGATTTGCTAACTCATGTAAAGTTGGTAAGGCAACCTCCCATGCGTTCAATACGGCCAGTGTGGATGAGGCCCAAGGGCAATCAGGCAAAGCAGATTGCAGGTCCACCACATGGTGCTCGCCAACCAAAATACCAGGCCGCACAGACTCAGGCGTTGCGGCATGCTTCGAAGCCTCATCTGAGAGCAAGGTGTAATTTAAAAGTCTAAATTCAGCCATTTGAAATTCTTTGTAAGTAATCGCGCATGGTAGAACTTGAGTAAGAATTAGCCATTAGGACTATCCCTGTCGATCGCCTAAACATGAAGTTCATGTTTTAGGTCGTTTCATTATTCGAGAGTGATCACACCTTCTTTAAAGAGTTGTATGTAAGTTTTGTGTTCTGCTCGAATGCGCTCCACCAAAGCGGCGGGGCCGTCTGTGACCAGTTCACCGCCTACTTCGAAAACTTTTTGTCGAATCTTGGGGTCTTCAAACGCAAGGTTCAGTTTGTCATTGAGCAACTTCACCAGTTCTGGCGGCGTGTTCTTGTGGGCAAAAATGCCAAACCATGCGCTCATAGACCAACCGGGTACACCCGCCTCAGCCGCGGTAGGCACATCGGGCAATGCCGCCAAGCGCCGTTTGCCTGAAACTGCCAAAACCTTGACCTCACCTCCCTTGATATAGGGGAGCACCGTACCTAAGCTCGTGGACATGACCTGCAACCGACCACCCAAAAAGTCGTTCATGGCACTGCCCAAGCCTTTGTAGGGCACATGGGTGACTTGCATGCCAGTCAACTTAGCCAATTGACTG
>CAMAWQ010000044.1 GCA_945862005.1 Hylemonella gracilis
CCCAATAGCCAAACTTGTATCGAGCTGATCCGTGAGCTGCGCAAGGATTGGGGGCTTTACCGCCTAACACCCATCACCGGCAAAACCCACCAGCTGAGGGTTCACATGAACGCTTTGGGCAGACCCATCCTGAACGATTTGTTATACCCAGAGGTGGTGCACGGTCCGGGTCAAGCCGATGACTACACCCGTCCGCTGCAACTTTGCGCGAGATCCTTGGCGTTCAAGGACCCCATCACGGGGCAAGCCCGTTTTTTTGAAAGTCTTCACCCGAGCCTAGGCTTCACGAGTTGAGGGAAAACCATAAACCCACACAAGAAGATTGGGTATTAAAGTGGCATAGACATCAACAGACGCTGAACCTAAGCCATGTCCAACACCTCAATAAGCTCACAGGTTCGTCGAAACTTATCGCAGCTGTCCCAAACCCTTCAGGGTCAGCCATCACCCAGATACCGTGGGGTGTATGTGAGGGTACCTTGCAGAACACACCCAGAAAATTTGTGTTTGGAACTTCTGGGGCAACTGGGTCTGTCTGCCTTGTACCTGCACATTCATGCCAATTCTGGGAGAGATGCCCAAAGCCACTACATTCATTTAAGGCTTGATGAAACTTGTGCCCGTCAATGGGCACCCGGGTTTGACACCCTCCAACTCCAAAGCGCCTTGGCTCAAGTGTTGCCTCAAGCCAGCCTTGTCAGCGAAACCTTAGTGGCCTTACTGCTCGGCCCCATGCCTTATGAATTTCCGAGCTTAGATGAGTTGATTTCTGCCCTTCGGATTCGCATGCATATCGTCCAAGCGGCGCAGTCCACGTCTTTGGCTTTTCACACGAAGAAGGCGGAACGACCCGAAGCGTTTTGGACCTATAAAAAAGGAATCGGATTTGTGATCCGCAATGGTGTGTCACTCGTTGAGGCGCTCACACAGGCTACCCAACCCAGTGTGTCGGGCTCAACTTATGCATTTTCCTGCTACCGCGCTACAGAATACGTCTGTCTTCTGGGCATTGCCCAGGAGTTGGAACATTGCAACCCTGAGATGTACCAAAAACTCCAACACCTTTGGTCACATCGACCCATTATGTCCGGTGAGTTTCACGACGTTTTTTTGCGAGAGCTGGGATCTATTGAACGCCCCCTACCACCGAAGTATTTTGTACCCGGCGATCGGGTATGGTTTCGCAACCCGCATGAGCCCTCTGCCGATGTAGAAGGTTTTGAAGGCTCTTGGCTCATGTACCTTGGCAATGGCTTATTTAATAACTTTTGGGATCGCAGCAAACCCTACAACTTCACAAACAAATGCGTCGAAATTTTTCATTGGCGGCATGGCATCTGCCAAGATCGGCATGGCGAAGCGCGCATGGATGAACAAAAAATTAAGCCCTTAATTCAAGCCAGCCTGAACCACCCCGAAGAACTCCAGCACATCATGAACATCATGGCCCGCTACCGCGAGCCAAGAGGCGTTTACACAGATGCTGGGGGCTGCATAGATACATCTCGCGAATTTTCACGTTGGGTTCGCCCGGGTACCGCTGATCTCATGCTGCCCAAAGCATGAAAGCTTCGGGGCGCCAACTGCATATTGATTCACTCAGAGTCATTGCAGCACAGCTGATCGTGTTGCACCACCTCACAGTTTACGGGCCGCTGTCTGTTGCACTGAATGAGCATTTGCCCAACATCAGCTACTGGTTGTTTCATGAGGCTCGGTTGGCTGTACAAATTTTTTTGGTGGTGGGCGGGTATGTCGCTGCCATGAGCTTGGGTGCTGGTAGCGCCACTTGGAAAAAGCCACTTTGGGTGTTATGGCTGCGCAGGTACTGGCGGCTGGCGGCGCCTTGTTTCGTTGCGGTGTTATTGACTTGCCTCTGCACTGAAGTGGCACGCCTTGTGATGCAAGACAACATGCTTTCTGCAACGCCCACACTGGGCCAGTTAGCGGGGCATGCGCTGCTGTTGCAAAACCTACTTGGCCAAGAGGCTTTGTCGGCGGGTGTTTGGTATGTGGCTATAGACGTTCAGTTATTTGCACTTTTGTCCCTGTTGATGTGGCCTGCCGCGCACCTCAAAAGCCCTTTAGGAGCCCGACTGTCTGTGCTGACCGTGCTGGTAATCATGGCCGCGTCCTTAATTTTTTTCAATTTGGACGCGCGTTGGGATGTAGGGGCACTGTATTTTTTTGGCGCTTACGCCATGGGTGCCTGCGCATACTGGGCTGGCACATCCGCCCGAAGAGGCAAGTGGTTAGCTTTATTGGCTATTTTGGGTTTAGGCGTAGGACTGACGCTGGCGTATGAGTTTAGAGAGCGCATCGCCATTGCCCTAGCAGTAGCCTTATGGCTGGGCGCTTTGTTAGGGCAACGTGCGCTGCTGCAAACCTCTAAAGAGGCACTGCCCTATATAGGAGAGCGCCTCATTCAATGGGGAGGAAAAACTTCATATGCCTTATTTTTGGTGCACTTTGCGGTGCTGACGCTGGTCAACGCTTTATTTGCTCAAATCCCCCATCCGTCATGGAGCGAAGTTGCGGCTTGCGTGGTGTTGTACTGGCTGGTGAGTATGGGCTTGGCCGCAGCTTTTGAGAGGTGGATAGAAAGACCATTGCAATCACCTCCGTGGATGCGGCAAAAGTAAGGTCTTAAACCTTTAGTTTTTAAGCTGTTGCTCCACCCAAGCAGGTACGCTGGCTAAGGCAGCGGATAGCTTAGAGGGGTCGGTACCGCCCGCCATGGCGAGGTCGGGCTTACCACCGCCCTTCCCCCCCACTTGTTGGGCCACAAAGTTCACCAACTCACCCGCCTTCACCTTGCCGATGCAGTCGGCTGTAACACCGGCAGCCAACTGAACTTTGCCGCCCTCTACCGCAGCCAACACAATAGCGGCGGTTTTGAGCTTGTCTTTAAGCTTGTCTAGGGTGTCGCGTAGGGTTTTGGCGTCTGCACCTTCCAGCGTAGCGGCCAACACCTTAAGTGTTTTGCCATCTACCGTTGGAAGCTCTTTAGCCTGGGCCAAAAGCTCGTCGCCTTGGCTAGACGCCAGCTTGCCTTTAAGAGCGACCATGTCTTTTTCTAAGGCTCTGATGTGGTCCAGCAACTGGCCCAAGCGGGTATTGAGCTCGGCCGGAGGGGCTTTGAGCGTGCCCGCAGCTTGAGCCACGGTGTTTTCTAACTCTTGCAAATAAGCCAGTGCGTTACTGCCCGTTAGGGCTTCAATGCGGCGCACACCCGCAGCCACACCACTTTCGCCCACAATTTTGAAAAGACCAATGTCGCCTGTGGCCTTAACGTGGGTGCCGCCGCACAGCTCTCGGCTGGAGCCAATGTCCAGCACGCGCACGGTCTCGCCATATTTTTCGCCAAACAGCATCATGGCGCCGGTTTTTTGGGCGCTTTCAATGTCCATCACGCGCGCATGGGCTGCGGCATTGGCCAATATTTCTGCATTGACGATGGCTTCAATTTGGCGAATTTCGGCGTCGCTTACCGCCGAGTTATGAACAAAGTCAAAACGGGTGCGCTCGGCATTAACCAAGCTGCCCTTTTGCTGCACGTGGCTGCCCAACACTTCGCGCAGGGCTTTGTGCATGAGGTGTGTGGCGCTATGGTTACGAACGGTGGCGTTACGAAAGGCGGTGTCCACATGGGCCTGCACGGCGTCGCCCACCTTCAGGCAGCCACTTTGCAGCTCGCCATGGTGGCCAAACACATCAGCCTTGATTTTTTGTGTATCCAGCACATGAAACTGGGCACCTCCGTGGTGGATCAGCCCTTGGTCGCCAACTTGGCCGCCGGACTCAGCGTAGAAAGGTGTGATGTCCAGCACCACCACGCCCACTTGGCCGGCCTTGAGTTCTTGTGTGGGGGTGCCCTCGTGGTACAACGCCAGCACTTTGGCGTGGGCCGTCAGGCCGTCGTAGCCCACAAAGTCGTTGCCCGCGCCAGAATAGTCCAGCGCCTTGTCCATCTTGAACTTACCCGCCGCACGAGCTTGGTTTTTTTGTTTTTCCATGGCCGCGGTAAAACCCGCTTCGTCCACGCTTAAACCGCGCTCGCGGCACACATCGGCACAAAGGTCTAGCGGAAAGCCATAGGTATCGTGCAGCTTAAAGGCCACCTCACCGGGCAACACCTTCACGCCAGCGGCCAAGGCGGTATCCAAAATGTGCATGCCGGTTTCAAGCGTTTCAAAAAAGCGCTCTTCTTCTGCCTTAAGCACGTCGGCCACACGCTGGGCGTTTTGGGCCAAACTGGGGTAAGACGCGCCCATGAGTTGTACAAGGTCTGGCACCAGCTTATGAAAAAACGGCGCTTTTTGACCCAGTTTGTAGCCGTGGCGAATGGCGCGACGGATGATGCGGCGTTGCACATACCCGCGCCCCTCATTGCTGGGTATGACCCCATCCACTACCAAAAATGAGGTGGCACGCAGGTGGTCGGCAATCACGCGCAGGCTGGGGCTGGTTAAATCTTCAGCGGATTTTTGGACTTCTCCCCAAACTTCTCTCGCTGCGGCCTTGATAAGGGCGTCAAACAGGTCAATCTCATAGTTACTGTGCACATGCTGCAAGATGGCGGACAAGCGCTCAAGGCCCATGCCAGTATCAACGCAGGGTGCGGGCAGCGGTGTCAGTGAGCCGTCTTCGTGCATTTCAAACTGCATGAACACGTTGTTCCAAATTTCAATAAAGCGGTCGCCGTCTTCTTCGGGGCTGCCGGGTGGGCCGCCGGGAATATGCGGGCCGTGGTCGTAAAAGATTTCGGAGCAGGGTCCGCAAGGGCCGGTGTCGGCCATCATCCAAAAGTTGTCACTCTTGTAGCGCCCGCCCTTGTTGTCGCCAATGCGAATCACGCGCTCAGGCGGCAAGCCGATGTCCTGAGTCCAAATCTTGTAGGCCTCGTCGTCTTCTAGGTACACGGTAGCCAGCAGGCGGTCTGCGGGCAGCTTGTACACCTCGGTAAGCAGCTCCCAGGCCCACTTTAAAGACTCACGCTTGAAGTAATCGCCAAAGCTCCAATTGCCCAGCATCTCGAAAAAGGTGTGGTGACGAGCGGTGTAGCCCACGTTTTCGAGGTCGTTGTGCTTGCCGCCTGCACGCAAACAGGCTTGCACCGAGGCCGCCCGCACATACGAGCGCTTGTCGGTGCCCAAAAACACATCTTTAAACTGCACCATGCCCGAGTTGGTGAACATCAAGGTGGGGTCGTTGCCCGGCACCAAGGGACTGGAAGGCACCACTGTGTGGCCCTTTGAAGCAAAAAAATCGAGAAAAATGCGGCGCGTGTCTGCGACTGAAATAGGGGCTTGGCTCATGGTGAAACGATTATAGGTAGCGCCCCAGTGAACACCTCTGTATCTCCTGAATGCGTCGTTGGCCCCGCCATAATGACGTTCATAGAAATTCAAAACCATTAGGAGACCCCATGGACATGGCCGCTTCGCCTCTAAGTTTGCTTAAAGAACCCAGCCTCCTCAAGACCGATGCGCTCATCAACGGACAATGGATGCCAGGCAGCCAACGGTTTGATGTGCACGACCCTGCGCTGGGCATCAAGTTGGCCGATGTGGCCAACCTTGGCCCCACCGAAGCAGAAGCCGCCATTGCCGCTGCAAACGCCGCTTGGCCTGCTTGGCGCGCCAAAACCGGCAAAGAGCGCAGCATCATTTTGCGCAAATGGTTTGATTTGCTCATTGCCCACCAGGACGACCTGGGCCGCATCCTCACCGCCGAACAAGGCAAGCCCTTTATAGAAGGCCGAGGCGAAATTGTCTACGGTGCGAGCTTTGTGGAGTGGTACGCCGAGGAAGCCAAGCGAGTGCATGGCGAAACCCTGCCCCAGTGGGACAACAACCGCCGTTTGATGGTCATCAAACAGCCCATTGGCGTGTGCGCCGCCATCACGCCCTGGAACTTTCCACTGGCCATGATCACCCGCAAGGTGGCTCCAGCTTTGGCTGCAGGCTGCACCGTCATCATCAAGCCGGCGGAGCTCACGCCTTTGTCAGCCTTGGCTGCGGGCGAACTGGCCATGCGCGCAGGTATTCCAGCAGGTGTGCTCAACATCATTACGGCCGATGAAGCGGGCAGCATTGCCATTGGCAAAACACTTTGCGAAAGCGAAGTGGTGCGGCACATCAGCTTTACCGGCTCTACAGAGGTGGGGCGAATTTTGATGGCGCAAAGCGCACCCACGGTTAAAAAAATGTCGCTGGAGCTGGGCGGCAATGCACCGTTTATTGTGTTTGACGATGCCGACATCGACTCTGCCGTTGACGGTGCCATGGCCAGCAAATACCGCAACGCGGGCCAAACATGCGTGTGCGCCAACCGCATTTACGTGCAAGATGGTGTTTACGACCACTTTGTTGAAAAATTTGCTGCCAAAGTACGCGGCTTGAAGGTAGGTAACGGCTTTGAAGCGGGCGTTCAAGTTGGTCCCCTGATTGAAGACGCCGCCCTGCAGAAAGTAGAGCGCCATGTGCAAGACGCTGTAGCCAAAGGCGGCAAGGTACTAGCTGGCGGCAAAGCTTTGCAGGGGCAGTTTTTTGAACCCACCCTCATCACCGAAGCCACACCTGACATGTTGTGCGCACAAGAGGAAACCTTTGGCCCTTTTGCGCCGGTGTTTCGGTTTAAAACCGAGCAAGAAGTGATCGGCATGGCCAACGACACCATTTACGGCTTGGCCTGCTACTTTTACACCCGAGACATTGGCCGCATGTACCGCGTGGGCGAAGCCCTTGAATTTGGGATGGTGGGCGTGAACGTGGGCGTTTTAGCCACCGAGCATGTGCCGTTTGGAGGCGTTAAACAGTCCGGCCTAGGCCGTGAAGGCTCGCACCACGGCATGGACGACTACGTGGAAATCAAATACTTGTGTATTGGGGATGTACAGAAGTAAATGTCTGCCATCCTCAGCTGGCCCACGGATCCACCAACTGAATGGCACAACCCTCAAAGTCTTTGACATTTCGGGTTGCAAGCGTTGCGCCCCTCGAGTGTGCAACAGCGGCAATCATGGCGTCAAACTGGCTGATGGGCTTGCCCATTTTTTTTCGGTTGGACGCAATCTGGGCATATGAACGGGCTGCATCTCGGTCGTAGGTCAGTACATGCCCCGTCAAGTTGTCATTAAAAACAGCCTTTACGGCAAGAGACAAGGCATCTTTACGCGCCCCATCGGCAAGCAGTTGTACGCCGTAAAGAATTTCGCTTTCCACCACAGTGGTGGTGAATAAACTTGCTTGAGGTTGCGCTGCCAACCAGGTCAACACTTGAATATTGGGCGATTTACGCCAACATTCAGACAGCACATTGGTGTCCAGAACGATCATTCAGTCAAATCCGGCGGATTGCGGATGGGCTCTCGTACTGGCGGCTCAAGGTCAAAGCCACCTAGCTGCTCTATTTTGGAGCGGATGGACGCAACTAACGTTTGGCCGCTGCTAGGCTCTTGACAAAGCGCTGAGCGCAAGATGTCCCTAGCCTCATCTTCCATAGAGCGGCCATGCACAGCAGCCTGAATGCGAAGCCTTGCCTTGAGAGGCTCATCTAAATTTCGAATGGTCATGGTTGCCATATCAACCCCCAATAAATCAATGACTTAATATTATGCGTTGACTTCAATCTTTAAAGATGTGCAAAGGTAAAGCTGATTTACACTTTTGCTCTTAGCAAAACGCGGGCGTCGTTCAATGGTAGGACTCTTGCTTCCCAAGCAAATAACGTGGGTTCGATTCCCATCGCCCGCTCCAAGGAATCACATCGGTAATCTTCAATAAGCTGCACCAGCCATGGTCAGCCATGATTTAACCTCTCCCAACATTGACTCTGACAGCCTTGCTGCATTGCCGCGCACATGCGGCGTGTACATATTTAGGGGCTCGGGGGTGCTGCCTCTTTACATAGGCAAAAGCGTCAATATTCGAAGCCGGGTCATGAGCCATTTGCGCAACCCTGAAGAACAGCGCATGCTGGCCCAAACACGGCGGGTGGACTTTATAGAAACTGCGGGTGAAATTGGCGCCCTATTGCTGGAGTCGCACATGGTAAAAGCCCAAAGCCCCTTGTTCAACCAGCGGCTGCGCAGAATCAGGTCGTTGTGCTCTATTCGCTTAAGCACCACAGACCAAGGGCTTAAGCCTGAAATTGTCAGCAGCAAGACCGTCAAACTGGGCGCCACCCCTGAGCTTTATGGTTTGTTTGCATCTCAACACGCTGCAACCACCAAGCTCAAAGAATTAGCGCAAGAACACTTGCTGTGCTTATCCACTTTGGGGTTAGAAAAAACTTCAAAACGAGGCTGCTTTGGCTTGCAAATCAAAACCTGCCTAGGCACATGCATTGGTAAGGAAGATAGATACACGCATGACCAAAGGTTGCTAGGCGCACTTACCGACTCACAAGTGCAGGTTTGGCCGTTTAAAGGCCCTGTGGATGTGATTGAAGAATCCAATAACTGGGTGCAAAGGCACCGCGTGCACAACTGGTGCTACTTGGGTACACAGTGCTCCAAAACAGAATATGCAAGCCTCCAGACAAGCACCTACCCCCAAGACCCTGAGTTTGATTTAGACAGCTACAAAATTTTGGTTAAGCCCATCATGCTGGGATCGGTAAGGGTTGAAGCCTGTTAAACCAACGGCACACCCGTCTTAGCCTGAATCTGCTCACGGCTGACGCCTGGGGCAAGTTCCACCAGCTTTAAGCCTTCAGGGGTCACGTCCATCACGCCCAGGTCGGTGATAATGCGGTCCACAACCGCCACGCCCGTCAGTGGCAAGGTGCATTCGGGAATGATTTTCAGGTCTTCGGTGCCGTCTTTTTTGCGGGCAACGTGCTCCATCAGCACGATGACACGGCGAACGCCAGCCACCAAATCCATTGCGCCGCCCATGCCTTTGACCATTTTTCCGGGGATCATCCAGTTGGCCAAGTCGCCTTTGCCGCTGACCTGCATGGCACCCAAAATGGACAAATTGATTTTGCCGCCACGGATCATGGCAAAAGATTGTTCGCTGCCAAAAATGGAGGTGCCTTTGATGGTGGTCACCGTTTGCTTACCAGCATTGATGAGGTCTGCGTCTACCTCTTCATCCACCGGAAATGGGCCAATGCCCATCATGCCGTTTTCGCTTTGCAGCCACACTTCTTTGTCAGCGGGTACGAAATTAGCCACCAAGGTGGGAATACCAATGCCCAAGTTGACGTAAAAACCGTCTTCTAGCTCTTGTGCGGCGCGGGCCGCCATTTGTTCATGGTTCCAAGACATGGTCAGATGCCTCCTTTTTCGGTGATGGTGCGCTTTTCAATGCGCTTCTCAGGGCTGGTGTTGAGCACGATGCGGTGCACGTAAATGCCGGGGAGGTGGATGTCATCTGGGGCCAACTCTCCCACTTCCACAATTTCTTCAACCTCCACCACGCAAATTTTGCCGGCCATGGCCGCTACAGGGTTGAAGTTGCGTGCTGTCAAACGAAACCGCAGGTTGCCGGATTTATCGGCCACATGAGCTTTAACCAAGGCCACATCGGGTTCCAAGGCACGCTCCATCACATAGGTTTCGCCGTCAAACTCGCGCAACTCTTTGCCTTCGGCCACCATGGTGCCCACACCGGTTTTGGTGAAAAAAGCGGGGATGCCCGCACCACCCGCCCGCAATTGTTCGGCCAAGGTGCCTTGGGGGGTAAATTCAAGCGCCAGCTCGCCGGCCAAGTACTGGCGCTCAAACTCTTTATTTTCGCCCACGTAGCTGGAAATCATTTTTTTGATTTGGCGGGTTTGTAGCAATTTGCCCAAACCAAAGTCGTCCACGCCCGCATTGTTGGAAATAGCGGTGAGGTTTTGAACGCCCGAATCGCGCACCGCTTCAATCAGGGCTTCAGGTATGCCGCACAAACCAAAGCCACCCACGGCAATCAGTTGGTTGCTTTTAATGACGCCTTCAAGTGCATTGGCAGCGCTGGGGTAAATCTTATTCAAGGGAGTCTCCTAAAGGACGCATAAAGAGCTCTTGTTTGAGCTGGGCTGATTTTAATGAATCAAACCTTTCATAATTGACCTATTCCAATCTTTATCTAGTTCCGACCATTTCGCACCATGACACCACAGGACCTAATGGCCACATTTGGCCCACGAGAAAACATGGACTTCGACGTGGTCATTGTGGGGGCTGGCCCGGCGGGTCTGGCCGCAGCTATTCGCATCAAACAACTGGCCGCGCAGCAAGAGCAAGAAGTTTCGGTGGTGGTGCTGGAAAAAGGCTCTGAGCCTGGAGCGCATATTTTGTCGGGCGCCATCATGGACCCCATAGCCCTGACAGAACTGCTGCCCGACTGGAAGGCCCTGGGCGCACCGCTAAATCAGCCCGTGACGCAAGACACTTTTTTGTTGCTGAGCGAAACCGGCGCCACGCGCGTGCCCAATGCTTTGCTACCCCCCTGTTTTGACAACCATGGCAACTTCATTGTGAGTTTGGGCAACGTGGTGCGCTGGTTGGCCCAACAAGCTGAAAACTTGGGCGTAGAGATTTTTTCGGGCTTTACTGCTTCAGAAGTGCTTTATGACGAAGCCGGTAGCGTGCGTGGCGTGGCCACCGGCCATATGGGCTTGGGCAAAGACGGAGAGCCCACCGACCACTTTCAGCTGGGCATGGAACTGTGTGGCAAGTACACCCTGTTTGCAGAAGGTGCGCGCGGGCACTTGGGTAAGCAACTTATTGATCACTTTAAATTAGACGCGGGCAAAGACCCGCAAAGTTACGCCATTGGCATCAAAGAGCTCTGGGAAATTCCGCCCGAACGGCACCAAGCTGGCTTGGCGCTGCACAGCTCGGGCTGGCCGCTCCAGGCAGACACTTATGGCGGTTCATTCATTTACCACCAAGAAGACAGCAAGCTGGCCGTGGGTTTTGTGGTGGGGCTGGACTACCGCAACCCACACCTGAGCCCTTTTGAAGAATTTCAGCGCTTTAAAACCCACCCCAATATCCGCTGGTATTTTGAAAACGCACAAGGTCAAGTGGTGGGCAAACGCTTGTCTTATGGGGCGCGGGCCATTACGGCAGGTGGCTTGTTGTCTTTGCCAGAAACGGTTTTTCCAGGCGGGGCACTCATAGGGTGCGAGGCCGGCTACTTGAATGCCAGCCGTATCAAGGGCAGCCACGCCGCCATTAAAACAGGCATGCTGGCAGCAGAAGCCGCCTTTGAAGCCCTAGCCCAAAACCGCCAGCGCGACACGCTAACCGCCTACCCCCAAGCCTTTAAGGCCAGCTGGCTGCATACCGAGTTAAATAAAGCCCGCAACTTTAAGCAATGGTTCAAAAAAGGGCGCACAGTGGGCACGCTGATGACCGGCATTGAGCAATGGGCGCTGCGCGGGCGCATGCCCTGGACGATGCACCGCACCCAAGCCGACCACGCCCAGCTGCTGCCAGCTAACCAATGCCCGCCCATAGAATATCCCAAGCCCGATGGAAAACTGACGTTTGACCGCCTGAGCAGCGTGTTTGTCAGCAACACCAACCACGAAGAAAACCAGCCTGCCCACCTCACCCTAAAAGATGCGTCTGTGCCCTTACGCATCAACCTAAAACGCTTTGCAGGGCCAGAGGCACGCTACTGCCCAGCGGGTGTGTACGAGTACGTTAAAAACGAAGACCAGACCGACCGCCTGCAAATCAATGCCCAAAACTGTGTGCACTGCAAAACCTGCGACATCAAAGACTTCACGCAAAACATTGTGTGGGTCACCCCTGAAGGCGGCGGTGGCCCTAACTATTCAGGCATGTAATATGACCCAAAAAACCAAGACCAAGATTTCTATGAGCACCTCATGATCAGATACAGCGACGAACACGTTTGGATTCGCATGGAAGGCGATGTGGGCGTGGTTGGCATTACCGCCCATGCCCAAGAAACGCTGGGCGACATTGTGTTTGTAGATCTACCCGCCATAGGCAAGCTGTGCGTGCAGCATGAAGTGGCCGGTGTGGTGGAGTCGGTTAAAGCCGCAGCCGATGTGTTTACCCCCGTAGCTGGCGAAATTGTGGCGGTAAATGAACAAGTCCGCGACAACCCTGCCCTTGCCAACACAGATCCCCAAGGCGATGGCTGGTTTTTTAAGATGAAGTTGGTGCCCCCCGAAGAGCTGGACACCCTAATGGACGAAGGCACTTACGTGATGTTTCTACAAAACACCTAAGCAAAATCTGTTCATTTGGAAGGCGTCGTGAACATTTGACCGCCATCCACGTTAAGAACGCTGCCACTCAAATAACCGCACAGCGGGGAAGCGCAAAAAACAGTCAACTTAGAGAGTTCATTGGGCTCGGCAAGGCGTGAGAAAGGGAAGGCAGTCGTCAACTCCTCCCAGCGGTTGGAATCCCCCCACTTGGCTTGAGCTTGGTTTTGGAGCATTTGCTCCATGCGATCGCTTCTGGTGGGTGATGGATTGATGCCAAACACCCTCACACCTTTTCGCACGCTACCGCCACCTAAACCTTGGGTAAATGCAATCAAAGCCGCATTAGCAGCAGAGCCACAAATATACTCATATCGGGGCGCAACTCCGGCCATGCCTATGATGTTTGCAATGACCCCAGAACCGCGCTGTTCCATATCAGCCAAATACACACGTGTGAGGTTGATATAGCTGAACAACTTGAGCTCCCAAGCAGCGCGCCACTTGAACTCATCAATATCATGAAGGCTGCCACCGGGTATAGCACCAGCGTTGTTCACCAACACATCAATTGAACCCACTTTGGCATACAGTTGTTCAGCAGCACCTGCTGCGCCCAAATCCTGCTCAATGACCTCAGGAACGATAGACGTGCGTTGCTTGATTTCACTCACAGCATGGTCAAGATTGGACTTGTGTCTTGACACCAGAACGGGATGCGCGCCCTCTTCAGCAAATGCCAAGGCTATGGACAAGCCAATGCCTTTGGAGCCGCCGGTAATCAATACTCTTTTGTGTTCAAGTTGTAAGTTCATGGAGCAGGTACCTGTTCTGTATACCAATGTGCAATGCCTTGGCCGGTTTTAAAGCACACATTGGGCGTTTTCATTAAGAGATCGAGCATGCGTTCAAAGCTTCCGAAACGATGCGGTACACCAATGAGATGGGGGTGCAGACCAATGGCAAGAACTCTTGGGTGATGTTGGGCTTCGCGCTCAAACAAACGTAAGGTATTGACCAAACGCAAATACATTTCCTCAGAGGCATGCTTTTCTACAGCGTAAATGATGGAGTCATTCACCTCTAAGTTGTAAGGCAAGGCTAATAAGGGACCGTGTTGGGTGGTCATCCAATGAGGTACGTCATCCACCACCCAATCAAATACATACTCCACGCCCAGCTGTTTTAAGAAATCAGGGGTGTCGTGCGATTCACGCAATCCTGGACTTAACCAACCTTTAGGTCTAGTACCTGTAAATGTCTCAATCATGTTGAGGCTGGTGGCAATCAAGTCTTTCTCACCGTCGGCATGGTTCAGTGATTTTTGGTGCACCCCATGACCAATAAACTCCCAGCCAGCTTGATGCATAGCTTGTGCCGCTTGGGGGTAGGCTTGAATCACCCCCGCATTAAAACTAGTTGAAGCAGGAAGGCCTCGGCTCTGAATCGCCTCAATAATGCGCGGAAGTCCTGCACGCATGCCGTAATCGGCCCAACTAAAATTAGGAACATCCGGTACCGTTTCTTTACCATGAGGTGGCGTGATGATGGTGCGAGGCATGCTGGCATCAAACTGCCAATGCTCCACATTGACCACCAAATGCACCATGATGCCGCCCTCTGGTGCGGGTTTGAGCTTGGGGCCATCGTTTGAAAATCGATAGGCAATACGTGGGTTGGCCATAGTCAGTGGTGGGTGTGTCGAATGAGGTTAAGAATATCCAGCTTCATCGTGCTAAAAGTTTCAGATGCGGTATCTGCAATGGTGCGTGGCCTAGCAAGTGGCACAGGGATATGTTTTTGCATACGGCCCGGTCGGGCAGACATCACATAAATGGAGTTGGCCAAAAAAATGGCTTCGTCAATGTCGTGAGTCACAAAAATAATGGTGGGCTTAAGTCTTTGCCACACCGAAAGCAACAACTCTTGCATGGTGAGTCGTGTTTGCGCATCCAACGCACCAAAGGGCTCATCCATTAACAGGACTTTAGAACCCAGCGTTAGGATACGTGCAATCCCTACACGCTGCCTCATCCCACCGGACAGCTGAACAGGAAGATGATTTTTAAAATCAGAGAGGCCCACCAGCTCAATCATTTCTTGAGCTCTGGCTTCATATTCTGCTGGCTGCTTACCCTGAACTTGGGGGCCAAAAATCACGTTTCCCCAAACCGAAAGCCACGGAAAAAGCGCAGCCTCCTGAAACACCACGCCACGGTCTGGACCGGGCTTGGATACAGCTTGATCGCCCACCAGCAAGCGACCCGCTGTGGGCGCCTCAAAGCCTGCAATAAGATTCAGTAAAGTGGATTTGCCGCAACCTGACGGGCCAAGAAGTGCCACGAAATCCCCTGGCGTCACATCCAAGTCAATGGAATCAAGAGCCTGAACAGGTGTCTTCCCGGGGTAGGTTTTGGAAAGTGCCTTAATGTGAATGTGAGACATAAAGTTGCAGATAAAACTCAGTGACTTTGCAATTTCCGCCAAACCAAGGTTCTTTTTTCAATAAACACAATGATGCGGTCACTGATGAAACCCATCATGCCGATGGACACCATATCAGCCAAAACTATGTCCATGCGCCCAACGTAATAAGCATCCCACAACACATAGCCCAAACCCGATTTCACTGCCACCATCTCCGACACGATGACGGCTGTCCATGAAATACCCAAGCCGATTCTTAAGCCTGTGAACATAGAAGGCATGGCAGAAGGCCAAACCACCCGATAAAGCAGGCTGCTGCGACTCGCCCCCATCATCAAGGCGGCCCTCACCAAATTACGCTCCACATCTCTAGCTCCCTGCGTGGTATTGACCACAATTGCATAGAAGCCACCTAAAAAAATAAGAAAGATAGAGCCCATGTCTCTGATGCCAAAAATGGCAATAGAAAATGGTAACCATGCTGTTATGGGAATCGGCCTTAAGCACTGGATCATGGGGTCCATAACGGATGAAACGGTGCGACTCCAGCCGATAAAGAGCCCTAAAGGGACGCCTAAAACAGCTGCAAGCGCAAACCCTTGAATCACTCTGAGAGAGGAGTACTGAACATTGGACAACCAAGTACCTAAATAGGGATTCAGCCCCAATCCAGGCTGACCAAAAATCCAGTCATGCCAACCACTAAGCACCTGCAAGGGCGTTGGCAAAATTCCCGCCATGCCGGCCAATGAACCTACCCATTGCCAAAACACCAGTACGAGACATGGCACCACCAACCCAAGAAAAAACTTGGGGGCGGTGCTTCGAATCAAACTAAGACCCATTAACTGCCGTGTCCAACTCAAACTTAACGAAGTTCTTTAGCAAGAGCGTCGTCATAGAGTGCTGCGGCTTCTTTGGTCACATCTTTTTGGACGATGCCTTGCTTGAAAGCAGCTTCCGCTAAACGACTGACTTGATCTTTGTTAAGTACACCACCCAACTTGATGATCT